>JAJFUI010000141.1 GCA_021372555.1 Planctomycetaceae bacterium
GGGCTTCCAACTCCGATTGCGTCGTCGTGTAGCGATCGCCGTCGGGCCGATACATCGTGTAGCCCAGCGCGGTTGGCCCGCGGGGAATGATCGAGACCTTGTGGACGGGATCGGCGTTCGGCAGGCTGAAGGCGACCAGGGCGTGACCGCTTTCATGATAGGCGGTGCGCTGCTTCTCGTCGGGGTGCATCACCCGCTGCCGCTTCTCGAGGCCGGCGATCACCCGCTCGACGCCTTCGTTGAACTCCAGTCCGGTGACGGCCGGTTTTCCCGCCCGGGCCGCAAGCAGCGCGGCTTCATTGACCAGATTGGCCAAGTCGGCTCCGACGAAGCCCGGCGTGATGCGGGCGATTTCCTTGAGATCGACCGTCGGGTCGAGCTTAACCTTGGCGATGTGGACCTTGAGGATTTGCTCACGGCCTTTCACGTCGGGGCGATCGACCGACACGTGGCGGTCGAAACGGCCTGGACGCAGCAGGGCCGGATCGAGCGTTTCGGGCCGGTTGGTGGCCGCCATCACGATCACGCCGCTATTGTTGCTGAATCCGTCCATCTCGACGAGCAGGGCATTCAGGGTCTGCTCGCGCTCGTCATGGCCGCCGACGACGCTGGTGCCGCGAGTCTTGCCGAGGGCATCCAGCTCGTCGATGAAAACGATGCACGGCGCCTTGGCCTGGGCCTGCTGGAACATGTCGCGGACGCGGGCGGCCCCGACGCCGACGAACATCTCGACGAAGTCGGACCCCGAGAGGCTGAAGAATGGAACGCCCGCCTCGCCGGCGATGGCCTTGGCCAAGAGCGTCTTGCCGGTGCCTGGGGGGCCGACCAGCAGCACGCCCTTCGGAATCCGCCCGCCAAGGACCTGGTATTTCTCCGGCGAGCGGAGGAAATCGACCACTTCGCGGAGCTCGTCGACGGCCTCGTCGATGCCGGCCACGTCGGCGAACGTGACGCCGAGGTCTTCCTGGGCGTAGAGCTTGCCACGGCTGCGGCCGAAGGCCATCGCCGAGCCCGCGCCGCCGAGCCGCCGCATCATGAAGAAGAAGATGCCCATAATCAGCAGCATCAGCACGAACATTGGCATCAGACTCTGCCAACCGTTCGGCGGCTGCTCGCCAGAAGCGTTGAATCCGTTCTTCTTCAGCAGGTCGAAGAGATTGTTCTGGTCGTTCTCGAAGCCCCGACGCACCGCATGAAAAGCGACGTCTTTTTCGGGCTTTTCCGGCTTCCCCTTCTCGGTCTCGGGCTGGAGCACCTGACGGGTCACGGTGCCGGTGACTTCGTTCGGTCCGACCTTGAGGTTCGCCAAGTCTGAGTAGCGGACGACTTGCTCCTTGCCTGGCTGCCCGGTGCGAATTTCGACCGAAGCGTCGGGGTTCCTCGATGGCGCCCCCTTCTCGATCAGCCGGACGAGGTCCATGTAGCCGAGTTCGACGCGGCCGCTGTCGCCGAGCACGCTGATCAGGATCAGCGCGACGAGGCCCAGGGCGAAAAGATACCAAGCTACATTCCCGCCCAATAGCGGGGGCCGCTCCGGCGTCGGCCGGTTCGGTTGACGGGGCTCATCACTCATCGACGACTTCCTTTTCTTTTTCCCACAACCTGTATTGTACCACGCTGAAGCGATCGTAGGAGGGACAGCGGAAACCCGGCGTTTTGTACTCATGATGCTGCGCGTGACACCGGGCAATCAGGGCGGCACGCTCTGAGCCCACGGCGAAGCGGCTGGGTGGCACGCTCTGAGCCCAAGGCGAAAGCGGCGGGGTGGCACGCTCTGAGCCCAAGGCGAAAGCGGCGGGGTGGCACGCTCTGAGCCCAAGGCGAAGGGCGTGGCAATGCGCGAGCCCTTTGTGCCTCAGGGCGTGCCACCCAACGCCACAATCGGGTTACCCACCCGAAAAGCTTGGCCGCCTTGACCGGCCACGCCCTGGGCGATAGAACGTGAGACTATGGCACTGATTACGTTGAGGGTCATCGACGGCGCGGATCGGGGGCGTGTCTTCGCCGATATGCCTAC
>JAJFUI010000152.1 GCA_021372555.1 Planctomycetaceae bacterium
CCGATCCCCGTCGACAGCGCGTCCGGGCCGCGCTTCAGGACAATCTGGAGACGAGCCGGAGCCGGCTGGCCAATCTGGCCAAGGCCCAGGAGAACTGCCAGTTCATCGGGCTGGAAATCGACCGTCTGGAGAACAAGATCCGCTCGTTGAGCGAGATGGCGATCAACCGGCAGGAGCCCGAGTTTATCAGCAGCGAGGTCGATCATGTGGCTTCGAGCATGGTGGACACCGAGCGGACGATGAATGAGCTGCAGTTCGCCACCGGCCTGGAAACCGCCGAGAGCGAGCCCCCGCCGCTGCTCCGCGCGCAGACGGCCGTGGTGCAGAAATAGGGCGTCGCTCGTCGTTCCCTCGCCCTTTCGGAGAGGGGCCCGAGGCGAGGGCTTTTTTGCAGCCTGGCTTATGATCGGCCAACTTCTCGCCTAAATTATTCACATGACGGACAACGCTAAACGCATTGCCAGGCGCAACGGCCGGCTGCTCTTGTGGTGCTGGCCACTTGTTGCCGCGGCCTGCATTACACGCGCAATCGACGCTGGCGGGTATTTGGCATATGCCCACATGGGCGTCGCCTTCGCCTGGCTCTTGGGGGCGATCGTCGCCATACGTTGGGGCCGCCGCTCGCTCGCGCCCAAGAACGAAACAGAACCAGGGCCAAACGAAGCGACAGGCAGCATGGCGTCGGATAGTGACTGGCGAAGGCGGCGATTTCAATTCTCGCTGAGAACATTGTTGCTCTCGTTCATTCCTGTGGCGCTGCTCACGGCGCTCGGGACATGGCTCTTCCGCCCGCCTCCGATTGATGTAGCGATGACGGTCGAGCGGTTCTGTTGGTACAAAGATGCAGACGGACGGGTGGGATTGGAAGCTGAGGTGCGCGTCACGAACACATCAAGAGATACGGTGTGGTATTTGGAAAACCCTCGGTGGTATATGGCGCAATACGTTGACGGGCAGTGGCTTGGGAGTTCGTCAGGGACAGAGTTGCCGGGCAGGCAAGGAAAAGATTGGTGGTCACCACAGGAGGGCATGCAATCAATCACCCTGCCGGTAGGGGCAATATCAGAGAAAGCAACTGCCGTGAAAGTTGGAATCCCGTTCACCACCGACCGTTTCATGCCGAAGGCGCATTGGGTGTTTACTCCGAACGTGAAGATTGTAAAGAAAGGAAAGGATCGTTTTCCCGAGGTGGAGAAAGACGCAAAGCAAGAACGATGGGGTTGGCCGGGGGGGTGGCCGTAATGAGACTATCGCCTAGAGCGCAGCCCATTACGGCTTGGTCGAATGGCAGTGCTCGAGCACTGGCGGAGCCAGTGGCACTCGGTGGACGACTACTGTACTTGGCTCGGCAGGTCGCCGAGCGGGGGCTTTTCGGGCGCTGAACTGCGGGTCAGCATGTAGGCGACTGTGGCGCCGGCGGCGGCGCCGCAGAGGTGGCCGTCCCAGGAAACGCCGGGGCCGGCCAAGGGAAGAATGGCCCAGAGCAACGTGCCCCCGTAAAGGAAGCCGACGAGGATGGCGACCATGAGCGGCACAGGACGTCTTTCGCGGAAGCCCGAGACGATTAGGAAGACGATCAGGCCAAAGATCAGGCCGCTCGCGCCGATGTGGTTGGCATTTCGCCCGACAAGCCAGAGCAGTAGGCCGCCCAGCAGGGCGACATCGAGTACGATTTCCCACGATCGGGCTTGAGACCCGGCGAGCAACGCCAAGAGGATTAGTAGCGGAAACGTGTTGCTCAGAAGGTGCTGGAAGTTGGCGTGCAAGAAGGGCGAGGCGACAACGCCAACCAGCCCGGTCAGGGTTCGCGGCACTATCCCCAGAGAATCGATTTGTGGGAAGACGAGCCTGACGAGGAAGACCGCCCAGAGGACGCCGACGAAGATCAGGATGCCGTGCAGTTCCTGCCGGACGGTGCGAGATGCGTTGGTCATGGAAGCTTCCTCGCGGGGATTTGTTTCGGGGTGACAACGTCGGCAATTCTGCCGC
>JAJFUI010000163.1 GCA_021372555.1 Planctomycetaceae bacterium
GCGTTCCTTGCAATGATCGCCGTCTATTTCTGGTTCACCGGGAACGTTTCGGCCGCGGTTATTGCTGCCATTGTGATGGCGATTACCGGGTTCTTCTTCGCGGCCGTCTCCGGCAACCTGGTCGGCATGATCGGGTCGTCGAACAACCCGATTTCCGGCCTGACGCTGTCGACCTTGATCATCGCCGCGCTGCTGATGGTGGCGATCGGCGTTGGCGGCAAGTCGGGCGTGGCAGCCGTGCTGGGGGTCGCCTCGATCGTTTGCATTTCGAGCGCCGTTGCGGGCGAAATGATGCAGGATCTGAAGGTTGGCCACCTGTTGGGCGGCACGCCGGCGCGGATGCAATTGGGCGACATTCTCGGCATCCTGGTTGCGGGTTCCGTGATGTTCTTCCCGCTGCTGATTCTCCGCCAAGCGAATATCAACACCGGCGGCATCGGCTTTGGCGACCCGGAACTTTCGGCTCCGCAGGCCGGCCTGATGGCGGCCCTAGCCAAGGGCGTCGTGGGTGGCCAGATGGCCTGGCCGTTGATCATCGTCGGGATTCTTATGGGGCTGGGCTTCGTGTTGCTGGGCGTGCGGAGCCCCATGCTGGTTTCCGTGGGCATGTATCTGCCGTTGGAAACCACCTTTGCCATTTTCGTTGGCGGCATTATCCGCTGGATCAGCGATAAGATCGCGGCGCAACGCAGGCTGAATGCGGCGCAGCGAGCACGGACCGACAATGCGGGCGTGCTGGTTGCCTCGGGGCTCATTGCGGGCGAAGCGTTGATGGGCCTTGTCGTTGCCGGCTACATTTTCTTTGCCGGCGCGAAGGAATTCCCAGGATTCAAAATCGGCGCCGCAGCCGACGTGATCGCGCCGTTCGTGCTCGGGGCGTTGGCGATCTATATGATCGTCCGGCCGTTGCAGAATGCCGGCGCCGCGGATGAGCCGCCGCCGCCGAGCGCCGTCATGTAATCCGTTCGGGCCGCGGGGCAGGTTGTCGACCTGCCCCACAGGGCCTGGGCGGCAGAGTTCAACGCACAATAACAGGAGTATGCAATGTCGAGTCCGCTTGCTTCGCTGCAACCTTCGGTTCTTTGGAAGCACTTTGACGCCCTGCGGTGCATTCCGCGGCCTTCCGGGCACGAGCAGGCCGTGATGGCGCATTTGCGTGCGTGGGCTGAGTCGCGCGGCTTCAAGCATCGCAGCGACGGTGTCGGCAATTTGGTGATCTATGTGCCGGCCACGAAGGGGCGGGAGAAGGCGGCGACGGTCGTCCTCCAAAACCATGTGGATATGGTCGCCGAGAAGGACAAGTCGACCGAATTCGACTTCCTCAAGGACCCGATCGAGGTCGTCGTCGATGGGGATTGGGTCGTTGCGCCCAAGACTACGCTTGGCGCGGACAACGGCATTGGCGTGGTGGCTGCACAGGCGGTCGTCGACGAGCCGTCCGTTTCCCACGGCCCTCTGGAATTGGTCTTCACCGTCGAAGAGGAGAGCGCTTTGACCGGCGCGAACAACATCGACGGCAGCCTGATCGCGGGGCGAACGCTGCTGAACTTGGATTCCGAGGAAGACGGAACGCTGTTTGTCGGCTGTGCCGGCGGTTGCACGGCGGACTTGGCCTTTGAACTAAATCCGAGCGCCACCCCGCAAGGCTGGACCGAGTTGGAGATCACGGTTACGGGCCTTAAGGGCGGCCATTCGGGGCTCACGATTCACGAGAACCGCGGCAACGCGATCAAGGTCCTTGTCGAATTGCTCTCTCGCGTGGCCGCTGGCGGTCCCGCGCGGTTGGTGCGCATCGAGGGCGGGAACAAGCACAACGCGATTCCCCGCGAGGCGACCGCCGTGGTTGCGCTGCCGGCCAATTCGGCGGGCGCCGTCGGCGATTTGGCCGCAGCCGTTACCAGTGACACGCTCACGGAAATCGGGGCGATCGACCCGGGGCTGCGGATTGTGGTTCGTCCGGTCGACGGGCAAGGCCCGAGCGCGTCGGAGGCTACAACCGTGCGGTTGGTGCGGCTGCTACAGGCGTTGCCGCACGGGGCGTTGGTCATGAGCCGGGACATTGCGGGACTGGTCGAAACGTCGTCGAACCTGGCTGTGGTTGCGACCGCCGACGGCCGCGTCGAGATCACCACGTCCACCCGTTCGTCCGTCGCCCCCGCCTTGCGGAAGGTTTTGGATCAGATCCGCGCGGTGGCCGAGCTTAGCGGCGCTAGCATCTCGGAGCGGGACGGCTACCCGGGTTGGCAACCCAACATGGCTTCGCCGCTGTTGGCGCTGTGCCGTACGGCGTGGAAGGAGTTGCACGGCGCCGAGGCGCATGTGACGGCGGTGCACGCGGGCCTGGAATGCGGGATTATCAATGAGAGGATTGGCGGCGGGGCGGATATGATTTCCTTCGGGCCGTGGCTCGAGGGCGTCCACGCGCCCGGCGAGAAGGTGAACTGGAAGACGGTCCAGCGTTTCTTCGGGTTCCTCAGCGCCATCCTGGACCGCCTGAGCCGCTAAAGAGGTGGTGCTGCCGACGATTCGTTTGGCGGCGCACGCGGGGCGGAATTGCAGACCTCGACGAAGGGCTCACGTTAAGCCGGCGTGAGCCCTTTTTTTATGAGCGGCAGCGAGAAGCAGGCGGCTTAGGCTCGCCCGCCGCAGGACCGAAATGGCGGCACGTTGCAGCCATCGCTTGAAATCGAGGCTGGACGAGGCCGGTCTTGCCCCGATAACGAAAAAGCCCTTCGACATCGTTGCCGAAGGGCTTTTCGCAAAGACAGTCGGGGCGACAGGATTCGAACCTGCGACCTTCTGAACCCCATTCAGACGCGCTAGCCAGACTGCGCCACGCCCCGCGATTCACTTGACTTGTCGGCGTCGCTGTCTCACTTGATAGCAAGCGACGCCTGAGCATTAGAATACCATTGCGTGGGTAGGCGGTCAACCACGGTGAGGAAGCGGAAACGGGGGCGGTTGGCCGGTCCGAGATCGTTAAGATGGAAAGACTGTTGGGGTGGCGCGGTGTGGCCGTCTCGGCCGCATTTGCTGGCGGGACGCCTGCACCACAAACCTGCATCACAAGGTTGCTCGGGGCTATGAGCCAACGGGTGTCGGCGGTAAGATACTCCTTAAGGGGCTTTTTTCCACTGTCAGCCGGGGCCCCTGGACGGAGAGCCGTGGAGTATCAAGACATTACCACCGACGCCCAGTTGCGGCAGTATTGCCGCGGACTGGCGGACGTCAAGACGATTGCGTTCGACACCGAGTTCGTCTCGGAACACACGTACCGGCCGGTGCTTTGTTTGATCCAGGTGGCGGCCGACGACCAACTGGCGGTGATCGATGCGCTGACCGTTAGCGACACGACGCCGTTTTGGGAGGCGGTCGCTGCACCGGGGCACGAGACGGTGGTGCATGCGGGGCGGAGCGAGGTGGAGTTCTGCTGGCAGGCGATCGGTCGGTTTCCGGCAGGATTGGTCGACGTGCAAGTTGCAGCCGGGCTGGCCGGGGCGGAATATCCCGCGGGGCTTGGCGCGCTGGTGCACAAGTTTCTCGGTCGCACGCCGGCGAAGCATGAGACGCGGACCGACTGGCGGCGCCGCCCGCTAAGCAAGCGACAGTTGGAATACGCGGTAAGCGACGCATCGTGTTTGCCGCCGTTGTGCGAGGCGATCCGGGGGCATCTTGAGCGGCTTGGCCGGCTCGGTTGGCTGGCTGAGGAAATGCAGTCGTGGCAACGCACCGTGGAACGGTCGTTGTCGAAAGAACGGTGGCGGCGGGTGTCGGGCAACTCGGCGTTGACCGGCCGGGGGCTTGCCATCGTGCGGGAGCTGTTTCATTGGCGGGACCGGGAGGCGGAGCGTCGCGACCAACCGGTCCGACGGATTCTGCGTGACGATTTAATCGTTGAGTTGGCTCGCTGCGGCTCGGCAGACCCGAAGCGCATCCAGGCGGTGCGTGGCATGGAGCGGGGCGACTTACGGCGGCATTTGGACGAAATCGCCGCGGCGGTCGCCCGAGGAGTTGAGGTTCCAGAGGCCGACTGCCCAGCGCGTCCGCACAGGGAGCACGTGCCCGAGCTTTCGGTGCTGGGGCAGTTTTTATTTGCGGCGTTGGGGAGCGTTTGCCGAGAAGTGGAGTTGGCGCCGAATCTGGTCGCCACGCCCAACGACATTAGAGAATGGACGAGCTATCGCATGGGGCGAGGTCGGCCGTGGGAGGGCGAGCCGCCGCAGTTGGCTCGCGGCTGGCGTGCGGAGGTGATCGGCCGGTTGTTCGACGATCTGCTGTCGGGCAAGTTGGTCGTGCGGATCGAGAATCCGAAGTCGGGGCACCCATTGGCTTTCGAGCCGGCGCAGTGACGCGGGCGCAATTCGCGGTCGGGCGATGGGCTACCCTGACGAAGCGTCGTCGAGCTGGTAGCGGCGGATTTTGCGGTCGAGGGTGGAGCGCTCGATGCCAAGGATTGCGGCGGTCTTGCTCTTGTTCCAGCCGGTGTGATTCAGGGTGTTGAAGATGTGTCGCCGCTCGACGTCGTCGAGTGACACGGGGGCGAACGTGTCGGGCCCGGCGGCGGGGATTTCGGTGTCGCCGGCGGTGGCGAGTTTGGTGAGAAGCAGGTCTTCGGCGCCGATTTCCTGACCGCGGCAGAGGACCACGGCTCGCTCGATCACGTTTTTGAGCTCCCGGACGTTGCCAGGCCAGAGATACTTGAGCAATTGCTCCTTGGCCTCGGGTGTGAAGCCGCGAAGTTTTCGGCCGGTCTCGGCGTTGAACTTTTGCAGGAAGTAATCGGCGAGCATGGGGATGTCCTCTTGGCGTTTCCGCAACGCCGGGACGACGATCTCGATGACGCGAAGGCGGAAGTAAAGGTCTCGCCGGAAATGGCCGTCGGCCACGTCCTGCTCAAGGTTGCGGTTGGTGGCGGCGATGACGCGGACGTCGACCTTGACGGGCTTGCTACCGCCGACGCGTTCGAAGGGGTGACCTTCGAGGACGCGAAGGAACTTCGCTTGGAGGCCGGGGGACATTTCGCCGATTTCATCGAGCATCAGCGTGCCCTTGTGAGCGGCCTCGAACTTTCCTATTTTTCGTTCGGTGGCGCCGGTGAACGCCCCGCGTTCGTGGCCGAACAGCTCGCTGGCCAGCAGGTCCGCCGAGAGGGCCGCGCAGTTGAGGCAGACGAAAACGTTGTCTCGGCGAGGGCTATTGAAGTGGACGCCGCGGGCGACCAGTTCTTTTCCTACGCCGCTTTCGCCACGGATGAGCACGGTGGAGTTGGTGGCGGCGGCGCGGCCGATTTCGTCGGTAACCTGACGGATGGCGGCGCTGCGGCCGATGATGTCGCTGCGGATGCCCAAGCGTTCGCGGAGTTCGACGTTTTCGGTGCGGACGCGGGTGAGGTTTTCGGCCAACTCCTGCCGGCGGCGGAGGTTTTCGACGGCCACGGCAACGGTGTCAGCCACGGCCAACGTGAACTCGAGGTCCTCGGGATCGGGGACGATTGCCTGATCGGTGGAATAGAGATGGATCAGCCCGAAAACGTCGGCGCCGCGGCGGATCGGCGCGCAGATGACGCTGGTGGCGAGGATTTCGCCCTGGCTGTCACGGCTTCCCAGGGTGCTATCATCGAAGACGTTGCGGGCGAGGACGGCCTCGCCTTCGCGCATCACGGTGGAGGCGAGGAAGTTCGACACGCGGTGATAGCGATGCTTGGTAGCGCTGCGGGAGGCGATAAGTTCGAGGTCGTCGCCGCGCGGTTCGCCCTGATGATTGGGTGGAAAGAGGAGGACGGCGCCGGCGTCGGTTTGCGTGCCTTCGGCGAGGCCGCCCAACGCTTGATCGGCCATGGCGGCGAGGTCGGGGGCTTTTGCCAACTCGAAGGCCAAGCGGCAGAGCATGGCGGCGGCGCGGCCCATCCGCGAGATGCCGCTGGATTCGTCTTCGCCGGGGGCGAGATATTTTGTCTTTACGCGACGATGCGTGATTGTGGTGGGCTCGGGCGCGGAGAGCACGTTGCTATCGTCGTCCATGGCGCTCGGCGGCAATGGCGGGGCGACGGTGGCGGCAGCGGCCGCTGCGCGACGGACGACGGAACTTCCGCCGCCTGAGGAGGTGAAGGCATCGGAGAGCTTGTGGACAAAGACCAGATGGGTCCGGCCGATGCGGATAATGTCACCGGGTTTTAGCGTATAGTCGCCATGGACCATCTGATCCCCGACGACGGTGCCGTTACGGCTGTCGAGGTCGCGAAGGGTCCACTGGCCGCTGGAGACGAAGACCTCGACGTGGTTGCGGCTGCACCGCTCGTCTTTGAGGACGATTTGGCAGGTCGGCGCACGGCCGACGGTGACGGACTGGCCCGGTATAAGCCGGAACACGTCGCTCCACTTCGTTCCTTCGCGGATTACCAGGTATGCAGGCTGCGACAACGGCGGCTCCTCGGCGTCGGCTGCGCAACGATGCGCACCGGTGCGGCTGGAACGGGGCTGTCCGCTCCAGGTGTAGCAGAATTGTACACTTCTATTAGCTTAACTCGACGAGGGTGGGGGTCGCAAGAGTGCGTCTTGAAAAGGCTTATGGGCGCAACGACGGATTGGGAGACCCGGTTCGACGAATCCCGCCATCGGGGTGCGAGATGCTCGGGAAGGCTTGCCCAGGTTGCTTGCATTTTGTGGTTTGGGGAACTAACCTATTATGTAACCGTAGCTAACGAAAAAGTCGGAACGATCGTTGTGCGACAACCGGTACGATCGCCGGCAAGGCTTGCGCTAAATATCGCTATCCACGCGCTTTCTAGGAGCTCGCTCATGTTGCCTCGTGATTTTGCGGCGCTGCGTCGCCGGGTTGTGCTCGTCATGGCTGTCGGCGTGGTGGCCACGCTCATGATGCAGTGTCCGGTTGCGAACGGGCAGTTGGTGAACCAGGCGGTGGGTGGCGTCTCGATCAATGCGGAAGGCATTCTGAAGGCCGCTCAACCCGATCAGGAGGCCGCGCTGGCGCGAGCCCGGGCGGACCAGCTTGGGAAGGTTCCGACGGCGATGAATTCCGCAACGCCGATGCGAGCAGTCTCGTTGCGGCGGCTAGCGGCCACGCTCGACGATTGCGTGAAGAACAACAAACCGATACCCGACAGCGCGAAGTATCTGGCCGGCCTGCAACGGATTCAATACGTCTTTGTCTATCCCGAGCAGAAGGACATTGTGCTCGTCGGGCCGGGCGAAGGTTGGAAGGTTGACGGCAAGGGGAACGTGGTGGGCGTCGTTACGGGGCGGCCGATCATGCTACTGGACGATCTGCTCGTGGCGTTGCAGACCGCGAAGGCGGCCGCGCAGGGCGGCATCACGTGCTCGATCGATCCGACGACCGAAGGGTTGTCGCGGTTGAGCCAGCTTTCGCCGAGCCTGGACGGGAGCCGCGATGCGAGGCTGGTGGCCAGCCGCATGGAAGAGGCGCTCGGGATGCAGCGGATCAGTGTGAGCGGTGTTCCTGGTACGAGCCATTTCGCGCGAGTGTTGGTGGCAGCGGACTATAAGATGAAGCGGATCGGCATGAACTTCGAGCCATCGCCGGTGCGTGGGCTGCCGAGTTACTTGCAGATGGTGCCGGCCAACTTCCGCAGCGTACAGACGCCGCGGTTTTGGTTGGAGCCGAAATATGAGGCGGTGCTGCGAGACCCGAACGGCATGGCGTACGAGCTCCGCGGTTCGGGCGTCAAGGCGATGACGGAGGAGGACTTCCTGGCGGCCAACGGCAACATGCAGCACAGCGGGAAAGCCGGCCGAATCGCTCAAAAGTGGGCGGACGCGATGACCGAGAAATACCCGCAATTGGCCGTGGCGGAGCCGATTTTCGGTCAGTTGCAGAACTGCATGGATTTGGCGGTAGTTGGGGCGTTGATCGTCAAGGACCGGCTGCCGGAGAAGGCGGGGAACAGCCTGCCGTCGCTGCTGGAATCGCCGACCGTAAAGGCGGATGCGTTCAATGTGCCGAAGCAGGTGAAGAGCATGGCCAGCATTGTGGAAAAGGGGCGGCATCCGATCATCAGCGTCTCGGGCGGCGTGGCGATCAATTCGTGGATCATCGCGGACGGGGCAAAGACCAGCGAGAAGCTCGGCCAAGTCCGGGCCAAGGTTGTTCCGGCGGAGAACGGCGACTGGTGGTGGAATTGACGGCCGGATGCGGCCGGTCGATATCTTCTAGCGGATGTTGATCGTTCCCGGCCGGTGTTTTCGAATACGACGCCGGCTGAAGCTGGGAATACGAGCGCACTGATCGGGACCACGAACCGCACTTGGTCGTCAGCGAATGCGAACTCTTGTTATTGGTCTCGGCAACCCGTTGGTGAGCGACGACAGTGTTGGGCTCAGGGTCGTGGAGCATCTGAAAGCTCGGCTTGCCGGCCGGCCGGACGTCGAAGTTTCGGAGGACTACTGGGGCGGGCTGCGTCTGATGGAGCGGATGATTGGCTACGACGGGGCGATCGTCGTGGACGCGATTCAGACAGGGGCCCTGGCGGGGACCATCCATTTGCTGGCCGTGGACGACATGCCTACGCAGCGGAGCGCCTCGGCTCACGACGTGAACCTTGGCACCGCTCTGCAGTTCGGCCGGC
>JAJFUI010000173.1 GCA_021372555.1 Planctomycetaceae bacterium
TCGACCGCCGACGGCACGGTGCCATGGCCGGTCATCAGAATCACCTCGGCGTCGGGCTGGTCGGCCTTCGATCTTTCCAAGATGCCCAAGCCGTCAATGTCGTTCATCACCAGATCGGTAATGACAACGTCGAAGGGCGACTCCTCGATGATTCGCGCGCCTTCGTTGCCCGATGTCGCCACGCGGCAGTGAAAACCCACCCGCTCGAGCCCCTCGGCCACCGTCTCCGCATGCGACTGGTCATTGTCGACAATCAGCACCTCGGCAGGCGGTTCGAACGGATGTTTCAATCCCTTTTTGTCGGTTGCGCTCATGGCGTCAATCATACCGAATGGGCGGCAAGTCGGCCAGAACCGCAGGACGCCTGGCGCCCTGGCGGGTTAATGGCCCCCACGCGGGCCGCCAGGTGGCCGGAGCGCTGGCAAATCCCTGCCCGTGGGCTATTATTATCCATAAGTCCTTTTCACGTCTTTCGACAAACTTGACCTCCTGAACGTTTAGGAATCACCGATGACCGCTTATTCCGCTAGCCCGTCGGGCGAACAGTTTCCCCTTCCGTCCGACGCCGAGTACGCCAAGGAATTCGCCCGCTTGCAGGGCCTCGCGGACCAAGCCCGTCGCGAGGGCAAAGAGGTCGTCGTCGTCATGGGCGTCGGCTTTGTCGGCGCCGTGATGGCCGCCATCATCGCCGACACGGTAGACAAAAAAACGGGCAAGCCGAGCAAGTTTGTCATCGGTTGCCAGCGGCCCAGCCCGCGAAGCTACTGGAAGATCCCATTGCTCAACCGCGGTGAGTCCCCGGTCAAGGCCGAAGACCCCGAGGTCGATCCAATGATCGCCCGATGCGTCAAGGAGAAGAAGACGCTGGTCGCCACGTTCAACAGCGACTGCCTCGGCTTGGCCGACTGCGTCGTGGTCGACGTGCAGTGTGATTACACCAAGCACGATCTGGGCAACATGCGCACCGGCGAAGCGGAAATGAGCGCGTTGGAAGCCACGGTGCGAACCATCGGCGAAAAGGTGCAGCCGCATTGCCTCACGCTCATCGAGACGACTGTCGCCCCAGGCACCACCGAGTTCGTCGCCTGGCCGATTATGAAAAAGGCGTTCGCCGCCCGCGGCATCCAATCGGAACCGCTGCTCGCGCACAGCTTCGAGCGGGTTATGCCCGGCCGCGAGTACGTCTCCTCGATTCGCGATTTCTGGCGCGTCTGCTCCGGCTGCAACGCCGAAGCCCGCCAGCGCGTCGAGAAGTTCCTCCGCGACGTCCTCAACACCGAGAAGTTTCCGCTCACGGTCATGGACCGACCCATCGAGTCGGAAACCACCAAGATCGTCGAGAACTCCTACCGCGCGACCATCCTCGCCTTCTTGAACGAGTGGAGCCTCTTTGCCGAGCGAAACGGCGTCGACCTCATCAAGGTCATCAAGGCCATCAAGATGCGGCCCACCCACAACAACATGATCTTCCCGGGCCCCGGCGTCGGCGGCTATTGCTTGCCCAAGGACGGCGGCCTCGGCTACTGGGCCTACAAGCACATCCTCGGCTTCGAGGACGGCGATCAGGTCTTTAAGATGAGCACTACCGCCATCGACATCAACGACACCCGCGCCCTGCACGTTGCCGAGCTCACTCGCGACGCCCTGCGAAACATGGGCCGTTACATCGCTGGCGCCGACGTCGTCGTCTGCGGAGCTAGCTATCGCCAAGACGTGGGCGACACCCGCTACAGCGGCTCAGAAATGCTGGTCCGCAAGCTAACGGAGATGGGCGCCGAGATGCGTGTCCACGACCCCTACGTCGACCACTGGTACGAACTCGAGTCGCAAGACACCTACCCGGCCCCCGGTCACTCCTGGGCTCGCTTTTTCCGCAATCAGGAGCACCTCAAGGACATCCGCGTCCAAAAGGACATGGCCGCCACGCTCGGCCACGCCGAAGCGCTCATCCTCGCCGTCCCGCACGAGGAGTACCTAAAGCTCGACCCCGACCAGATCGTTCGCTGGGCCGGCGGTCCGTTGGCCATCATCGACTGCTTCGGCATCCTGTCCGACGACAAGATCCGCCGCTACTTCGAGCTCGGCTGCGAGGTGAAAGCCCTCGGTCGCGGCCACATCCAGCGAATCAAAGAGCAGGTCCGCTCGAAGCAGAGCTGATTTGAGCGCCACTCGTTGTCGGGTGCAATGCCCCACGCTTGCCGTGGGCGTGTGCGCTGAAAAGCGACGCTGAAAAGCGGGGACGCTCTGGTGCCCTCTTTTCAACGCCCCTTGGACTTTGACCTCATCGTCCAGGTCTCCTTGCCAAATGGTTTTGGGACCTTTCTAACGCATCGGCGAATGGCGTTGTTTTCCAGGGAACAAAATTGGGTCGCAGCTGAACGGCTTTTGGGGTAAAACAGTCTCCCACATTCGCGCGACTGTCCCACGTCGTCCCGAACAACGGAGGCCCCCATGAGTTTTCGCCCAGCCCGTCGCCACGCCGCTGCATTAAGAGTCCTGGCATTCATGCTCGTGGCGTCTGCTATTGGCGCCGTAGCGGCCGCGGAATCCCAAGTCGGTTTGCATCAGCAGGACGGACGGCTCCTGCTCCATGGCAAGCCCTTCCGCGGCATTGGCGTCAATTTCGTCGATGCCTTCATGCGTCCGCTCGCCGATCCCGACGATCCGAGCACCGAGGAGGCGTTCCGCATACTGGCGGAGCATCGCATACCCTTCCTCCGCACCGTCGCCTCCGGCTGGGGTGGCGCTGGCATGAAACTCTACCAATCGGATCGCGTCGAATACTTCCGCCGCATGGACAAGACCGTCGGCCTGGCCGAGAAATACCGCGTGGGCCTGATCTGCAGCCTGTTCTGGCCCGGATGGGTGCGGGATCTCAGCGGCGAGAGCCAGCTCGACGCCTGGACCGATCCGGCGAGCAAGACTCGCCAGTTGATGGAGACCTATGTCAAGGAAATGGTGACCCGGTACCGTTCGTCCCGCGCCATTTGGGGTTGGGAGTGGGGCAACGAACTGGTTCTCATGTGCCATCTGCCGAATGCCGCCAGCTTCGGGATCAAGCCCGACGACCACTACACCTACGAGGTCATGCGCAAAGTCTACCGCGACTTCGCCCGCGAGGTGCGACGCTATGACAGCTACCGCGTCATCGATTCTGGCGATACCGCGCCCCGGGAGTCGGCTTGGCACAATAGCAAGGATGGAAGCTGGGCCGCCGACACGCCCGAGCAGTTCGCCGAGATCCTCGCCGACAACTCGCCGGATCCGCTCGACCTTCTCAGCATCCACTCCTATAAAAACGACTTCAACCCTAACCGACTGCCCGTGGCCAACTCGGTAGCGCACAAGCTGCGGAAGCCCCTGTTCGTAGGTGAATTCGGTGTTTCGGGACCGCACACCAAGGCCAGCGAAAAGGAGTTTCGGCGGCAATTGGCCATCCTTGACCGGGAGAACGTCCAACTGGCGGCCCTCTGGGAATTCGACGTGCGGCCCATCGCCCGTCCCGAATGGCTGGTCTCGCCCAGCAACGACAAGTTCTACATGCTGCTCGCCATCGAGGCCCTCAACCGCACCTGGATGGCTGCCGGACGATGACCGATCCGGCAGAAAAAGAGCAAGTAAAAAGCCCCCGGGGAGCACCGTATTCCAACGTGTGCTGCTCGCTTTGCCACCGGGGCGATTGACGTCCCATCGTGCTTTGGGTAGAAGTGGGCGATGATGCCTTGGCACAGCCAGTGGCATACTCTCCCGAACAATGTCGCGGCTGCTTCCGGCAAGAGCCTCGCGGCTTGTGCGGGCGTACGGGCTGGCCGCTCCGCAGTTCTACTTCGTGGATCATTTGGAAGTCTCGTCGGTCGAGTGCTGAAACGGCAGAAGGCAGGTCCCGGGTCGAAGGCTCGTCCGTCGCGGAAGAAGGGTGCCTGAATGAGGTAGTGTGTCCGGGAACTCTTCTGGGCGAGCGTTGACGGAGGTGATTATGAACATTCGGAAATGGTTGGTGGTGGCGATGGTGGGCGCGTCTCTGCTGGCCGTGCGGTCCTCATTGGGCACAGCACCCAAGGCGGCGGGAAAGCCGACCGGAGGAGGCGACTCACTCAAAGAGAAATCGAGTTCAGTCGATGAGGCCCTAGCGGCCTACTCTTCT
>JAJFUI010000183.1 GCA_021372555.1 Planctomycetaceae bacterium
AGGTTTTGCACCACAATGGAGGCGTTCAGCCGCTGCCCCGGCACGGCCGGCGCTCCGCCGAACTGGCCCGCGGAAACCTCGACGTTGTAACTCGCCAGCGCCCGCGTTACGTCGCCGACCGTAAGCTGATAGCTGGTCAACTTGTCCGGGTTGAGCCACACGCGCATCGCGTATTGCGATCCGAAGCAGGTGACCTCGCCGACGCCCTTCACGCGCGACAAAACCTTCTCCAGATTCGATTGGGCGTAGTCGCGCAAATCATTGCCGTCGAGGCGGCCATCTTCGGAGATCAATCCGATGATGATCAAATAGTTGCGTGTCGACTTGCTGACCGCCACCCCCGCGCGCTGCACCACTTGAGGCAAGCTCGCCTGCGCGAGTTGAAGCTTGTTCTGCACCTTTGCCCAGGCGAGATCCGGATCCGTCCCCGGCTTGAAGGTCAATTCAATTCGCGATGAGCCGGAGGAATCGCTCGTGCCGCTCAGGTAGAGCATGTCGTCGAACCCGGTCATCTTTTGCTCGATGATCTGGGTGACGCTGTTCTCTACGGTTTCCGCGGATGCACCGGGGTAGAACGAGTCAATGGCGATCGACGGCGGCGCAATTGGCGGATACTGAGATATTGGCAGGCTGTAAATAGCCAACCCGCCAAGCACCATCAGCATGATGGCGATAACCCACGCAAAGACCGGCCGGTCCAGAAAGAATCTTGATAGCATTGCGAGTCCCGCTCAGTTCGCGAATCAATGTTGTACAGTCTGCGCTGTCCGCTCGGCAGTCGTATCCGATGATGCAGCCGCCTTGAAGGGAACGGCCTTGACCGGCGCTCCCGGCCGCGCTCTTTGCATTCCCTCGACAATCACCCGATCGCCCGCCGCCAAACCGGACGAGACGAGCCACTGACTGCCCAACGCCCGCTCCGTCGTGATCGGGCGTGGCGCAACCTTCCCATCGCCGTCCACGACAAGGGTCAGCGGATTGCCCTTGCTGTCCCGCGATACGGCCTGCTGTGGAACAAGGATCGCCTGCTGGCTGATCCCTTCGTCAATGACCGCCCGCACAAACATCCCTGGCAGAAGCACGTACTCAGGGTTCGGCACCACAATCCGCAAAATGACCGATCCCGTCGTTGGATCCACCGTCACATCGCGGAACTTCAGCGATCCCTCATGCGGACACACCGTCCCGTCTTCCAGGAAAATCTTCACCCGGTCGGTCCCATTCTCCTTCAGACGACCGTTGGCCAGGCTCCGCCTCAGGCGATTCACCTCGACCGTCGACTGCGGAACGTCCACATAAATCGGGTCGAACTTCTGAATGGTCGCCAACGGCACCGGCTGATAGGCCGTGACAATGGCCCCTTCGGTGATGTTCGATCGCCCGATGCGACCCGAAATCGGGGCGGTGATCCTCGTGTAGCCAAGGTTGATCCGAGCCGTCTGGGCCGCAGCTTCCGCCTGCTTGATGGCCGCTTCCGCCGCCCCAACTGCCTTTCGATCGCTCTCGACCTGCGCCTTGGCCACCTTCAACGCCGAGTCAGCCACGTCCACGTCGGCCGCCGCCTGATCGCGCTGCATCGCGGAGGCGGCATTCGTCTTTAGCAGATTCTCGTACCGCTTTAGATTCGTTCGCGCCAGCGACAGGATCGCCTCGTGGCGCGTCAGGCTGGCGATGCTCGCATTCAAGCCCGCTTCCGCCCGCTTTTCACCCTGGCGACTAGCAGCGAGGTTTGCGATCGCGCTGTCACAGGCCGCTTGGTACGGAGCGCGGTCGATTTCGTACAGGACTTCCCCCGCCTTAACGTCCGCCCCCTCCTTGAAGAACCGCCTTTTCAGCAGGCCGTTCACCTGCGGCCGAATTTCTGCAACGAGGTAGCCGCTCGTTCGCCCTGGCAATTCGGACGTCAAGACGACCGATTGCGGCTTGATGGTGACCACCGCGACCACAGGCTGCGGCATCTTCGGCGCAGCTTGCCGCCCGCCGCACCCGGTCACAAAAGGAAGTGCAAGAATGGCTATAACGCCCAGTAATCCCCACACATGCCTATTCATCGCTATGCTCCAATCCTCAAATCTGACCGGACGGACGTAGATGCTTTCCGCGTCGCGTCAATCAGGCAACTCGACCCTTGTCCGTAGCAATCCCGTTTAGGAACGTGCCCAAAATCAATGCGCGAAGGTTTTCCCGTTGTTCAAGTGTGTCCAGTTGGGGCTGGCTTTCCAGCACCGCCCTGCACAGTCCCAGATACATGTGGGCAAGCATCACGGGGTCAGCAGGGCGAAAAACGCCTTCCGCGATGCCCTGCTGGAAGACTCGCGCCAGCCGCTGAGTGCCAACTTCGGCAGTGCGTCGTTCCGATGACTGCAGGATACCGTGCGTGGCCTCATTCTCGAACAGCAGCTTGTGAATTTGCGCGTGCCTCGCGACGTGTTCAAACAAGCTGAGGAGTTGCCCCGCCAGTTTCTCAATCGCCGGCCCCTCCGCCAGCACGATCTCTTCCATATCCCGTAAGATCGGGTCGATAAGCTTCGCGAAGACGAACTCGACCAACTCCCGTTTGCTAGCAAAGTAATGGTACAGGCTCCCCTTGGCGATGCCCGCCTCCAGCGCAACGCGGTCCATCGTTAGACCGTCCACGCCGTGCTTCCTCATCGCGGCCACTGTCGCCTCGAACAGCGCCTCCTTCATCATCCCATCGAGCGCTCGTTTTCGAAGTGAAGTAAGCCTGGGCACAAGAAACCTCCGTTTCGACCATCCAAGGTAGTTTATCAACCGTCCGGTCATTTTTCAATACCGGCTGATCGACAAGGCCAACCGTCCAGTCACGCCATCTTTTACGCCGCCACCTTTTGTTCTCTTGGGTGGTGCCGTATGACCATGTCGCCGGGCGTCCGTTGCCGGCCCGTTGCCACGCCCACCTCCAACCGATACCATGCGCCGGTACACGCGTAACAACCCTCTGCCTGACGCCCCCATGTCCGACATCGCCCGCTTCTCTGTCTCCCTCGAAGACGACCTTCTGGCGCAGTTCGACCGCTACTGCCGCGAGCAGAACTTCGCCACTCGCAGCGAGGCCATCCGCCAGTTGCTTCACGACACCCTCACCAAGGACGCCTGGGCGGAGTCCAAAGACGCTGCCGGCACGCTCACGCTGGTCTACGACCACCACCGCCCCCAACTCCGGGACCGGCTGGCCAAGCTTCAGCACGATCATCATGACCTGGTGGTCTCGGCCCTCCATGTGCACCTGACCCACGACGTGTGCCTGGAGGTGATCGTCCTCCGCGGCCCCTCCGCCCGCCTGCTAAAGATGGCCTCGCAACTCCGCGGCCTCAAAGGCATCCACAAGGGCGAGCTGGTGATGGCCAACGCCGACGCGGAAGGCTAGGGCAAGGGACGTCATTGCCCGCTGAACGGCAGTGCCCGGAAGGCTGCGACCGACGGACTGGCCCCCCGGCCGGGCTCGTGCCGCATGGAAAACGCCAGTCGGTCGGTCTCCGTTGCTTCGCCGCCACCCTCGGCGGCAAATCCATCTATTGCCTTGTGTCGATCGCGTGGCTAGTATTACGTTCGTGAGATTCGTAATACCACCCGCCGCCCCGCGATCCGCCTTCTCGCTCGTCGAGTTGTTGGTGGTGATCGCCATCCTCGGCGTGCTCTTTTCCCTGCTGCTTCCCGCCGTCCAAGCGGCTCGCGAATCCGCTCGCAGCATCGAGTGCTGTTCCAACCTGTACGAACTCGGCCTGGCCGCCCAGCAGCATGTCACGGTCTCCGGAAGATACCCGCCCGCCTACGATGCTCGAAGCGGCGTCTCACTGCGATGGATGGACTTCCTGAAACCGTACATCTCCAAAGGCTGCTGCGTGTACCGCTGCGCCAGCGACGTTCAACAGAAGCCTTACGCCTACGACCCCGAAATCACGCTCAGCTACGGAATCAATCTCTGGCGCATCCGCGGCCAGACCGACGACGCCCACTACTTCTGGTATCCGGTACGCCGAGAGGACGTCCGCCGCACCAGCGGCATCATCCTCTTCGCCGATTGCACGCCCGGAAAAATGCAGTGCGGCACCGACGTCGGCATCTTTGCCAATCCGATCCCCTACGTCGATTACCGGCACGGCAACGCCTTCAACGCCGTCTATTGCGATGGGCACGCCGAAACCCGCACCGCCACGCTCCAGTCGGAATGGGACGCCATGCCCTAGCAAGAAACTCCGGAACGGTTCGTCATCCATCAACGAAAGAGGCCATGTCATGATGAGAAAGTTCGACACATCTTGGATCGTCGCCATTCTGATCGCCATCGCCGTTTGCGCAGCAGCTTCTCCTAGTCAAGCAGGCTTCGCCACCTACGGCCTGGGAATGGACGTTCAATCCGGCACTGTCGCCAATGGCGCTTTGCACGTCCAGTGCGCCAACAACCTCTGGAACGCCGCCTCCGGCAGCGGGCTGCTCACCAACACCTACGAAACCTCGTTCTCCGGCTACTCCTGCGACGACTACGCCAAGGCATGGCTCGTCACGGCCGTCTACGGCGGCAGCAATCTGAACACCGCCAAGATTACCGCCACGGTCAACGGCCACACGATCGCTTCGCCACTGGTCGGCAACGCAGGCGGCGTCACTGACCCGAACGCCGGAACCTATGGCAGCTCCGTGGCCGGCATCTGGGTGCTGAGCGTCCCCGTCGACCCGACCTACCTGCACACCGACGGCTCGTCCGACCTGGTGAGCGTCATGGTCAGCGACAAGACCGCCGGCGCCACCCAGCCGTTCGATGGCCGCTCCTACTATCAGGCCCTGGTGACGATCTCCCAAATCGCGAGCTTGAATAACACTCTCGATTACGCTTTCGCCGCCGGCAGCGGCGACATTGGAACCTCCTCGGGCTACGTCACCTCGCGCACCTTGAACCTCGGCAACATCGGCAGCCTCGCCGTCATCCAAGCGGACCTATACGCCGGCTATATCTACGGCGACGCCAATCAAAAAGACTCGCTTCTCCTCAACGGCCACTCCCTTCTCGGCGACGACGTGGCGCACAAGAACGGCACGGCCAGCTATCCCGCCGACTTCGTGTACGCCAGCGTGCCGACAGCCGACCTATTGCCCACCGACAACTTGCTCAGGTTCACGGTTGACCCCGCTGACTTCTCAGGCGGCATCATGGAATCGTCCCTGCGACCCGAGTTCGCAATTCTTAGCGTCACCCACGTCGTCCCCGAGCCCGGGACGATTTCCTTGGCCGCCGCCGGCGTGGCAGCATTGGCTTTTTTCCTTGCGGCGAGTCGCCGACAAGCGATCCGCTGAGATCGGAGCGTTCATGCCATTCCACACAATCACCTACTCGGATCAATACCGCCGCGCGACGGTGCACAACTGGGGCTGCAACTTCCGCTGCCGCGGCTGCACCTACAAGCTGAAGCAAAACCCGCGGCCCGAGCGATTCCTGAGCGTCGACGCGATTCGCGACTGCCTGCGCACGCTCGACCTCGACGCCGTCCACTTCATGGGCGGCGAGCCGACCACCAACCCGCAACTGCCCGAGTTGCTGGCGTTCTGCAAACGCGGGCTCGGCGTGATTACCCGCCTCGGCCACACCAACGGGTCCGGCCTAATCACGGAAGACCTCGACGCCGCCAACGTCAGCTTCAAGGCGGTCGACGACTACTTGCACCGCGAGTACACCGGTTGTTCCGTGCTCCCCTCGCTGGACAACTTTTGCCGCGTCTACGACGCCGGACTGGCAATGAAAGCCAGCACCGTCTTCATCCCCGACTTCGGCGGACTCGAACAAGTCAGGAAAGTCGCCGCTTTCGTCGGCGGCATCGATCGCGGCATCCCGTTCCACGTCTTGGGCTACATTCCCGTGCCCGACGCCCCTTGGCGACGGCCGACCGACGACGAAATGGCCAGGGCGGTCGCCACCGCTCGCCAATACGTCGGCACCGTCACCTTCTCCCACTTCACCACCGAGCAGGCGAAGGACCTCTCGCAGCGGGACGAACGATTCGCCGTGCGGCAAGTCCTTTGACGCTTGGAAAGATGGCCGGCCGATGGAAAATGCCCACGCGACGTCCGCTGTGCATCACCTCGACCCGCGCGTGAAAATCGCGTGGAGCGTCGTTGTGTCGCTGCTGGCCGTAATTCTCAGACATCCGGGATGGCTCGCCGCGCTGCTCGCCGTGGCCGTTGCCCCGTGGTGCCTCGTCCGCTTCCGAAACTTCCGCTGGCGATGGCTCATCGTCATGGTGGCCACCACCGTCGTCGGCAGCATGCTCTCACAGGGCTTCTTCTACGCAGCCGGCGTCCGAACCGAATGGCTCACCCTGCTGCCCGGCCTCTCGCTCTGCAAGGAAGGGCTTGCCTACGGTTGCGTCGTCTCCCTGCGTCTGTTGGCGGTCGTTGCGGCTGGAGCGATTGTCGTCTTCACCACCCAGCCGCCTGACCTCATCGCCGCGATGCACAAGCTGCGTGTCCCGAAACCCCTGGCCTTGACCCTGACTTCGGCGCTCCGCCTGCTCCCCGAAATCGCCGCCCACGGAAAGCGCATTTTTGCACGCCAATCGTCCCGCCGCCCCAGCGAACGGGGCCTGATATCGGCCTTCCAGCGATTCTGCCGCCTCCTGGTTCCGCTCCTGGCCGCATCGTTCCGCACCGCCAACCAAGCTGCCCTGGAGGCCGATCCGCCCGGCGCGGCACCTTCACGTAACCTGCGATTCGGGAGGGCTGATTGGACGACGCTCGCCTTCCTCGCTCTCCTCACCGCTGGCGGCCTGGCCGTCGTGCTCCTCGGCTACGACGCGCCCTCAGGCAGCGACCCGGCCTCGACCGCTTGGCCCTACCTGAGCGCCGCAGTCGCGCTTGTCGCCATCTGCGGCGTCATTCTTATGCTTGCGACACGCACCGGCCGATTCCGCCCGTTCACGCCCCAAGAGCTGGCCACCGCCGCCGTGCTGATCTGCCTGCTGAGGATATCGGTGCTCCCTTGGCAGATCGGGCTGGCCAAGCTCCCCGGGCTCAATGCGTTGATCTTCGCCATCCCTTACACGGCCATCTTCCTCACCGGGCTGCGACTGGCCCCGCGTCCCGGCTTCGCCACATTGCTGATCGTGGGCCAAGGCGCGTTGGGCCAACTCCTCGGCAGCGGCATCAATCCCGCCTGGTGGCCCTACTATCTCTTCTGCGCTGCCGGCGTCGAAGCGCTGTTGTTCCTCGCCCGCTACCGCGTCGAGCGATTCTCCGTCCTACTGGCCGCCGCTCTGCTTCGTGGCTTCCTGGCCACGTCCTATTCCTTCCTGATCGCGGCCCCGCTGCTCTGGCACAAGTTCTACGCCCCCTGGTACGTCGTGACCATCCTTGCGATGGACCTAATTGGCTGCGCCGTCGGCGGCGCCATCGCATGGCGTCTCGCGCCAACGATCGAAAAGGCAGCGGGCCGACGTAACGCGACGGTCGAGTGATCCTCCTCGGCATCCGCGTCGCCATGGCAGAGGCTACTGTCTGATGATCGGCACAGTAGCCGCCGTCTGGCGTGACCGTCGCCGCATCGGAAGCCCGACGCCGCGGCCTCC
>JAJFUI010000200.1 GCA_021372555.1 Planctomycetaceae bacterium
AAACCGCACCTCCTCGTGGACCCTCGAAGACCGCCCCACCACGACCATCGGCTCTCTCGCCTCCCACAGTCGTAGCGTCTCTCCATCGCCTTCACCCGCCTCCGCCTCCTCCAGCAGAGCCTCATCCAGAGCCAAGTTTTCAGCTGCCGTCGGCAGGGTTAAATCCAGATATCGCATAGAACACCATTGTCGCCGATGCCGGGCAGAAGAGGAAGGCAGTTGTCCCGGATGGGTGCAGAGATCAGGGGTAGAAGCCTAGTTTGGACTCCGTACCCCCGTACTGTCTCTCCACGATGGCCGCCGCGCGTAGCTTCGCCGATCTTCTCCACCGGCAACGCGGGGCGAGACTGGTCAAAGCGAGTCTTAAACTTCCCCGAGCGGGCCGAGTTAGCGAAGACCAACAGTCGGTCTGGCAAATCAACGACTCGTCCAGTTCCGTGACGGCAAACATCACGGAAGGAGAAATCCGCAAAGGGCCGTCGGCTTTATCAGCTGAGTGGTGTGGACGACCAGCGCAAGGCAGGGCGCACGGAGAGGTCCAACAACGTGGCGGTCGAGCGAACGGTCACGGCGTGATGCTGCTCCCCACGCTCCACTATCGTCAGCGTTTGCCAATCGCCGCCATCACCCGGTCGGTGATCGCTTGGATCAGGGCCTCTTGGTCGGGTAAACCTTGCGCAGCCCCCTTGTCGTTGCCGGCCACCTTCGCAAAGCTAGGCGCTTGGAATGCCTTCGGCGCCACGCCCGCCGCCCTCCAACTCTCGCGGAACGAGTCGTTCGCGCAGATGTCGCAGTTCTTCCCGTCAAGCCGCGGATCCGTGTAGCCCCATTTCTGCTTCAGGTCCAACAGCGCCTTGGCTTCCGGCTCGCTAAAGTAGTTGACCGAGCCCAGCCCTCGAGCGAGCATCAACATCCGGCAGTAGGCGTCGAGAATTTCCGTCCACCAGTACGCATGCTCGACCGTGTCGCCGAAGCTAACCGTGCCGTGGTTGGCCAGGATGATGACGTTCGACTTATGCACGAACGGCAAGATCGTGTCGGCGAAATTCTGGCTGCCAGGAATGTCGTACTTCGCAATCGGCACGTCGCCGAGAAAAATCTCGACCTCCGGCAGCACACACGAGGGCACCGGCTCCCGGGCGATGCCGAACGCCGTGGCGTGCGGCGGATGGCAATGCACGACCGACTTCACTTCCGGCCGCTCCTTCATGATCGCGATGTGCAGCTTGATCTCGCTGGTGGCCTTCCGCTTCCCGCTGGTCTGCTTCCCTTCCATGTCGACGATGCAGAGGTCGTCGGGCTTCATGTATCCCTTGCAGATTTGCGTTGGCGTGCAGACGATCTGGTTCGGCCCGATGCGGTAGCTGATGTTGCCATCGTTGGCCGCCGCAAAGCCCTTCTTGTACAGCCGGTCGCCGATGTCGCAGATTTCTTGCTTGATCTTCTGAAGGTTCATCATAGCTCGTAGTCCAAATGATCGAGGATCGCCGCGTTGTAGGCGTCGATCGGTTTGATTTCGGGATGGAACGGCACGGCGGCTTCGCGCCCTTCGCTCAGCGCAACGCGGCTGCCGACGCCCGCGCCCAGTTCGTCGTAGAGGACGATTTCCTCCAGGGGCGCTGTCGCGCCATCACCCAGGTTTTCCCAACTCAACGGCGCGACCAGCTTCAGCCGAGCGCCCGACAAGCTCGGGTGCCAGCGATTCAAGGTCACAGTTCCGATGACGTCGGCGATTCGCATGAAATGGGTGTTGGGACTTAGGTCTTGGTTAGGCCAGTTTTTTCTTAAACACTTCCGGGCAGGGCCGCACGCCGCCGCGGCCGAACTCGGCAATCATCTGTTTCAGTTGGAAAAAGTTCACCGCCCGGGGATCGACGGCCAGAAGGTTGGCCCCGACAGCCGCGGCCGCCGCGGCAACCGATGGTGCATCGACGCCGGAAATCGCCCGAACGCCAGGCTGGCGATTCGCCAAGCAGACGCCAGCCGCCGTGTGGCGACTGAGCAGCACGGCCAGCGTGTCAGGCGTCTTCAGCTCTTTCACCAATTGATCTGTCGCCGCGATCAGACAATCGGACGCGGACGGCTCCACCACAAAGCCCTCGCGGACCAAAGCGGCCGCTAGTGGCGAAGGATCGAAGTCGCTTCGGGCAACGATCATCGCCAGCCGCACCCGCGCCGCCGCACACTTCTTGGACGAATCCGCTTGCTCCAAGACGATGCCTCGCCGCGCCAATTCATCCGTCACCGCGGGAGTGATGATCGTGCCCCGGCCCACAACAACCCGCCGCACACCGTCCAGTCGGCCCGAAACGTCATTCATCGTCACCACGCGGACCGCCAAGGCGAGGCAATCGGACGATGCAGCGGAGTCGCAACTGGGCGCTTGTGCCTTCGCGATCGGAGCCGGTTCCGGCAAACGCCCCGCGACTGCGGCGGGAATCGCCGTAGCAGCGCCCGTCGCGCCGCCCAATCTCTGCTTGAGTTCCGCGAGAACTTCGCGCACCACGCGTTCGATCATCTCGCTCGATGGTTTGCTCATCGGTCACAAATCCCCATCACCGACCAGCGAACCGGCGTGTTTTCGGTGCCCAAAAGTTCCCGCGCGCCGCGTCCGTCGCTGGTGATGATGACTTTCTCTCCTCGTCCCGCGCCGATGCTGTCGACAACGAGAATCGGATCGCCTTCCGGTGTTTCTCCGTCAGCCTGAAGCGGCTTGACCAACAACAGCTTCCATCCTTCCATTGAAGGATGTTTGAGCGTCGCGGTAGCGCTGCCGATCACGTAGCCGACGAACATTGATTCGTTCCTTCCGTCCCCTCTCCGTTTGGGAGAGAGGACGGCTTGTCTACCGTCCCAGAATCCGCAACTTGTCCGTCATCGTGCAGCGGCGCTCGCGGGTGAACGTCAACGTATTGGTGACGCCCTCGCCGGTCGGGCCGGCCACGGACAGCGTATAGTATCCTTCGCCGCCGATGCCCAAGCCTGCCGTGCACGGACCGTTCTTGATGAACAGCGTCGTGTCCAACGCCTTGCCCATCTTGGTCATGTTGTCGACGTTGTTCGAGTGGATGATCGCCGTGTGCCGGAAACCGTGCTCGTTGATCCGCGCCAACTCGATCGCCTCGTCCACCGTCCGGCATCGCACAAACGGCAACGCGGGCATCATCTGCTCGACCGACACCAGCGGATTCGACGCGTCCGTCTCGCCGAAGATGACCTCCACCTTCGGATCGATGTTCTTGCCGATCGCTCGGGCCAGAACCGCGGCGTCTTTGCCGATCAGGTTCTTCGTGGGCACGTCGTGCTTGGCCTCGCCCTCGCCGGCGGACGAAATAGCCGCCTTGGTGAACGCCTCCATCTCCCGCGCGTTGAGCCGAACGGCGCCCGCCCGGTCCATCGCGTCCATCAGCTTGTCGAAAATGCTCTCGACAGCGAACACTTCCTTCTCTGCGATGCACAGCAGGTTATTGTCGTAGGCGCAGCCGGCGATGATCGAGCGAGCGGCGCGATCCAGATCGGCCGTATCGTCAACGACGACCGGCGGATTGCCCGGGCCGCCGACCACGGCCCGCTTGCCCTGCGACATCGCCGCCTTGGCCACGGCCGCGCCGCCGGTCACGCAAATCAGGTTGACGTGCGGATGCTTGAACAGGACGTCCGCGGTCTTCAGCGTCGGTTCGGTGATGACGCAAATGAGGTTGTCGATGCCCGTGTCGCGGTAAATCGCCTCGTTGTAGCGGCGAACGCCCTCGGCCGCGATGCGCTTTCCGCCGGGATGCGGATTGCAGACAACCGCGTTGCCCGCGGCGATCATGTTGATCGAGTTGCAACTGATCGTCGGCAGCGAGTGGGTAATGGGCGTCACGGCGCAGATGACGCCGAACGGGGCGTGCTCGACGACTGTCAGGCCACAGTCGCCGCTAAACGCCTCCGTGTGGAGCATCTCGATGCCCGGGGCCAGCTTCGCCAGCGTCACGAGCTTCTCGATCTTGTGATCGAGCCGCCCGATCTTCGTCTCCTCCATCTCCAAAGTGCCAAGCTCGACCGCTTGATCGTTGGCAATCCGGCGGATGTGGTTGATGATCCGGCCGCGCTCTTCCAAGGTGCGACGCGACAACTGGCCCTGGGCCTCCCGAGCCGCCGCCACCGCTTCGTTCGGGTCGGTAAACATGCCGTAACGGCCGCGAAAAGTCCCGCCCGACACCGGCGCTCCGGCCCCGTTGTTGCCCAGTCGGGCAAGCACCTGCTCTACCACGCTCTTGACCAACGATTCATTCAGTTCCATGGTGTATCCTGATAACTTCGAGTCCATCCCCTCTCCCTTTGGGAGAGGGTTAGGGTGAGGGCTGTTCGATTGTGCGAACGCGTTTCGTCGCGGCCCTCACTCCCGGCCCCTCTCCCAAAGAGAGAGGGAAGATATACAAATTTGTCCCTAGCGCGTAGGTTCTTCCTTGTCGTACACGCACGTCTGCGCGACGTGCACTGTGTCGATGATCCCGATGATCACCGTGTCGACCGGCAGCGTTTTCGTTTCCGGCGTCAGTCGGGCGCTGGAGCCCTGAGTGATGAGGACGTATTCGCCCTCGCCAGCCCCGACCGTATCGACCGCAACCATTGAGCGACCGGTCGTCACCAACCGGTCGCGGTCTTTCGGATCGACCCGATAGGGCTCAACCACCAACAGTTTGCGGCCGACCATCGCTTCGACCTTTTCGGTCGAGACCAACGAACCGGTCACTTTAGCGATCAACACGGCGTCAGCCCTCCGACAGCAGCCGCGCGGCTTGCCGCGCAACCACGAGTTCTTCGTTAGTTGGAATGACCCAAATGCGGACGCGGCGGCCAGCCGCACCGATTTCCGTTTCGCCTTGGACGCGACGGTTGGCCTCCGGATCGATGGCGATGCCGAACTCGTCCAGGTCACGGCATACCATCTCGCGGAATCCAGCCTGGTTCTCCCCGATGCCGCCGGTGAACACGATGGCGTCGGTCCCGCCCAACTCGACCAGATAGGCCCCGAGGAAATGCCGCACGTTCGAGGCAAATACATCCAAGGCCAGCTTCGCACGCGAGTTTCCGGCTGCCGCGGCTTCCGCAACGTCGCGAACGTCGCCGCTCGTGCCGCTCAGCCCTGCCAACCCGCTCTTGCTGTTCAAAATCGTCAGCACCTCGTCAAGCGACTTGCCGGTGCGTTTCATAATGAACGGCAGCGCGAACGGGTCGAAATCGCCGGCCCGATTGTTTTGCGGCATCCCGCTTTGCGGGCTGAAGCCGAAACTGTTCGCCACGCTCTTGCCGTCGCGGATCGCGCAAAGCGAACTCGATCCGCCCAGGTGGCAGGAGATGACTCTCAGGCCCGGTCCGAGCAGTTCAGCGGTTCGCGTGGCGATGTAGCGATGGCTAGCGCCGTGAAAACCCCAGCGGCGCACCAGTCCGGTTTTCGCCCATTCATACGGAACGGCGTAATAGCTGTTCCCGTCGGGAATGGTCTGGTGGAAACCGGTCTCGAACGCCGCCACGAGCGGAATCTCCGGCAACTGCTCGCCCAAGAGCCGCATCGCGTTGATGTACGGCGGATTGTGCGCCGGCGCCACCTCGGACATCTCCGTCATCGCTTCGAGCAACTCCGGCGTAACCCGCTGCACGCCGCTATAGCGTCCGCCATGCACAGCTTTGAACCCGATCGCCGACACTTCCTTCGCGTCGCGAAGACAGCCGGTCATCGGATCGGTCAACTGGGCCAGACATTGCCGCACGGCTTCCGCATGGTCCGGCACGCGCACGGTCCGCTCTTGCCGATGGCCGTCAATGTCGACGGTGCAACGGCTTTCGGGCGAGCCGATCCGTTCGATCCCGCCGCGAGCGAGTTGCTTTTCGCCCGCCGCCATGTCGAACAGCCGGTACTTGAAGCTCGTCGATCCGAGGTTCGCTACGAGGATTTTCATGTTAGTGGTCAGTGGTTAGTGGTCAGTGGCCGAGCAGCCGTTCGGTAACGGCTATCGCTGACCACCAATCCCTAATCCCTAGCTCAAATAGGCCGCGATCACTCCGTCGGCAGGCCGCGGGATAATGTGGCTGGCCACCAGTTCGCCAACCTGAGAGGCGGCGTTGGCGCCGGCCTCGACGGCGGCGCGGACGCTGCCGACGTCACCGCGAACGACGGTGGTCACCAGTCCGCCGCCGATCTGCACTCGCTTGACAATCTTCACGTTGGCGGCCTTGGCCATCGCGTCGGTCGCTTCGACCAATGCCACCAGTCCCTTCGTCTCGATCAATCCAATGGCGTCTTGCATCGCTGTAGGTCCCTTAGTTCTAGTAGTTCGTGGTCTCATCTTGTGGTGCAGGCGTCTCGCCTGCATTGTGGGTTGCAGGCCGGTCGCCTGCACCACAACGCTGTTCGCTAGTCCTTCTTGCCCGTCTGCGGCAGGACAATGCCCAGGTCGTCGTGCGGACGCGGAATGACCTGCACGCTGACGATTTCGCCAATGCGGCCGCCGGCGGCTGCGCCAGCGTCGGTGGCGGCCTTCACCGCGGCCACGTCGCCGGTGACGAACACGGTCACCATTCCGCTGCCGACCTTGTCCCAGCCGAGATACTGGACATTGGCCGCCTTAAGCATCGCGTCGGTGGCCTCGACCAGGACAACGAAGCCCTTGGTCTCAATCATCCCCAACGCTTCCATCGATTTCGCCATAATACATCTCTCCGGTAACGGGTAACTCGAGGGGTAAGACTACTGTTTTCGGTTTCGTTCCCTCACCCTTTGGGAGAGGGTCATTCGTTCGTCCCCTCTCCCTTTGGGAGAGGGTTAATCGTTCGTCCCCTCTCCCTTTGGGAGAGGGTTAGGGTGAGGGCTCGCTGTTGGGGTGGCAGTTGCACTGCCGCCCCGGTGCAGCAGTACAACTGCCGCACCAACACGGCCCTCACTTCTTAATCAACTCCACGCTGCTCGCGTGATCAATGTCGCAGGCGTTGCCTTCATCGGTGTCGAGATGGACTTCAAGCTTGATCTTCTTGCCCACCCGAACCAACAAGTTGTTGAATGTTGTATCGCAATTGGAATTCACGCGGAGACTCATGCGGTCCTTGTCCTTGACGCCGTAGAATGCGGCGTCGGCCGGGCCCATGTGGACGTGCCGCTCGGCGCGAATCACGCCTTGCTTGAGTTCCACAACGCCCTTGGGACCCACGAGCACGCAGCCCGGCGTGCCGCGAACGTCGCCGCTGGCGCGAATCGGCAAATCGATGCCCAACGAGATGCCGTCGGTAAATGCCAACTCGACTTGGCTCTCCGGACGCGTGGGGCCAAGAATCCGCACCGTGGGCAGCATCCGCCGCCGAGGCCCGACCACCATCACCGTCTCTTCGGCCGCGAAGAAACCGTCCTGGTAGAGGTCTTTGGCCACCGTCAGCTTGTGGCCCGTCCCAAACAGTGTTTCCACGTCCTCGTCCGTCAGGTGCACATGTCGCGCCGAGACGCTCACCACAAGGTTCGACTTGCCCGGCGGTCCGCCGGCCTGCGACAACACGAGTTCCCGGACGATCTGCTCAACCAGCTGGCGTTCAATGGGAGGGGCGATGCTCATGCTCTTGCCGTTCCATCCGCGTTGGCTCCGGCCACAATCAGGTCTACGCCGGCTGCTTTCAATTTAGTGGGCCAAGGTTCCGTGATGCCGTCGTCGACCACAAGGTGGTGGACCGCGCCGAGCGGGCAGAGGTGGGTGAGGCTCGAATGCCCGAGTTTCGTGCTGTCGGCCACGACGATTACCTCCGCGGCCGCCTGCATCATCGCCCGCTCTGTCTCGACCAACAGCAGGTCGTTGTTGAAAAAACCCTCGTCGCAAATGCCCGCTACGCTAAATATCGTCTTGCGCACCCGGACTTTCGCTAACATATTGTCGGTGTATGGCCCACGCGCTACTCCCGAGCGGGGGCATATATTCCCACCGATCATCACCAGATCACTGTTGGCGTCCGAAGCGAACAGGTTCGCTACCGGCAGCGACGTCGTCACGACGTGCAACGGCCGCCCGACGAGCAGCCGGGCAAGCTCATACGTCGTGCTTCCGCCATCGAGAAGGATCGTGTCGCCATCTTCGATCAGACCTGCGGCAGCAACGGCAATCCGTCGCTTCTGCTCCCATTGAACCGGCTGTTGCGCGTCAAAATGGGGAAGCTTCGGTGACGCGCCGGTGTACAGCACTCCGCCGTGAATTCGCTGCGCAGCCCCCAGCTTCTCCAGTTGATCTAGGTCTCGCCGAACGGTCGATTCCGACACATCGAGCTGCCCCGCCAGCTCCGGCAGCGATGCAAACCGCCGGACGCGGACCAATTCGAGCAGACGATCTCGGCGCTGTTCAGCGAGCATGCTTGGTGGTTCGGAATATCGGCCGGCTACCTTCATCTAATCGCGAGTATGCCATGTCGGATGAAAGAAAGCAAGCAGATTCTTCCATCGCATTGATAAATCTTGACGGCTTCATGCCCATCCAGCGGCTGTCACGCCAGCTCCCCGACTGCCTGAAATCGCGCCGAAAGACCGGAAGATTCTTGGATTTACAGCGCCCTTGCCGTCCATTATGATTGCGCCTTTTAGGCAAACCCTAATCGGACGCGATCAGCCGAAAAATGCCCACGCAGATAACTGCTGGCGTTCCATCGAGCCGCTTCCACCTCTTCAGCCCCCAAGGCATCGCACATCAGCCATGATTGTTGCAGTCCCTCGCGAGACCTTTCCCGGCGAGCGCCGGGTTGCCCTTGTGCCTGCTTCGGTGCCCGCCTTAATCAAGGGCGGCATGGAGGTCCACGTTGAAGCTGGGGCCGGTGCGTCGGCCGGTTATCTTGATGAGCAGTATTCCGACAAGGGGGCCAAGATCGTCTCCTCGCGGAACGACTTGTTCGCCGCCGACATCGTGCTTCAAGTCCGCGCCGCCGGCGCCAACTGCAAGGCCGCCGATCCCTACCGGAAGGGCCAGGTCGTAATCGGACTCTGCGACCCCTTGGGCGAGCCGCAAGCGGCCGCTGAGTTGGGAAAGCAGGGCGTCTCGCTCTTCGCCCTTGAACTCCTGCCACGCATCACGCGGGCACAGAGCATGGACGTGCTTTCCTCACAAGCGAACATCGCCGGTTATCGCGCCGTGCTGCTCGCGGCCGTGGCCTTGCCAAAAATGTTCCCCATGATGATTACCGCCGCCGGCACGATCAACGCCGCTCGCGTCTTTGTCATCGGAGCCGGCGTGGCTGGGCTGCAAGCCATTGCCACTGCCCGACGCTTGGGAGCTTCGGTCTCCGCCTACGACGTTCGACCCGCTGTCAAAGAGCAAGTGCAGAGCCTCGGCGGCAAATTCGTCGAGATGCAATTGGAGACGTCCGGCGCCGAGACGAAGGGCGGCTACGCCCAGGCGATGGACGATGCGTTCTACAAGAAACAACGCGAACTCATGGCCAAGGTCGTCGTCGAGAACGACGCCGTAATCACGACCGCCGCCGTGCCCGGCCGAAAGTCGCCCGTGTTGGTGACCGCCGACATGGTCTCCGGCATGGCCCCAGGCTCGGTCATCGTCGATCTGGCCGCCGAACGAGGCGGCAATTGCGAGCTCACCAAGGCCGATGAACGCATCGTCGAGCATGGTGTGACAATCCTCGGCCCGACCAATCTGCCAGCCGAGTTGCCGTACCACGCCAGCCAGATGTATGCCAAAAACATCTCCACCTTCCTGCTAAATCTGGTCAAAGACAA
>JAJFUI010000201.1 GCA_021372555.1 Planctomycetaceae bacterium
GCGGTCGGCGTTGCGTCGATCGTCACGTAGGGGCCGCGGCCAAAGTGGCGATTATCCGCTTCGGGATGCGGTTGACCGCCGTAGCGTTGCCAGAGGCCGGTGGCGGCCGCCGCGAAGCCGCTGACGAGGCAGGCCAGCGCGGCCCAGATGTGGCCGAGACCGAACAGCCCGATCGAGCCCAACATCGAGACGCCAAAGAGTATCCAAATGAGTGGATGGATCGGCCGGACGTTGGCCGAGACGCCGCCGGTCGAATCGCCCGCGTTCGCCGCTTGGACCTGCGGTCCGAGCACCGTCGTGACAACGGCGGTAATGTTATCCGGTCCTCCGCGCAAGCATCCCAAATCAATCAGCGCGCGAACCGCTTCCGACGGAGGCAGGCAGCCGAGGATCATTCCGATTTCATCGTCTTTGACCGTGTTTGACAGTCCATCACAACAGACCAAGAAGGTGTCGCCGGCTTGAACGGGGAACGGGCCCTCCAGATCAATCTGGACGGTCGCGTTGGGCCCGAGCGAGCGGGTGATAATGTTTTTCGAGATATAGCTGGGCGTCTGGTCCGATGGTAACTGGCCCGACGCCCGCATTTCCCACACCAAGCTGTGATCGAACGTCAATTGGTCGAGGCGGTTGCCACGCAGACGGTAGGCACGGCTGTCGCCAACGTGGGCAACCAGGGCGCCGGCAGGCAGCAGCACGAGGGTGGTGGCGGTGGTGCCCATTCCGCGGAAATCCGGGCTCGCCTGCCCCTTGGCGTGAACCTGCCGATTGGCGTCGAGGATGGCCGAGAGCAAGGCCTCGGGCGGCGATTGATCCAAGACCTTGCGATAGGCCAGCGAGACGATATCGGTGGCCATCTTGCTGGCCAGTTCGCCCGCGGCGTGCGCGCCCATCCCGTCGCAAACCATGAAGAAGTGGCCGCGACGCTCGAAATCCGCCTGGTTGCCAGCCAGGACCACCACGTAGGAATCCTGGTTGTTCGCTCTGCGGAGGCCAACGTCGGTCAGCGCGGCGTACTCCAAGCAGTGCTTCCAGATGGCGGCGAGTCGCTCCATGCCACAATTATAGCTGCCAGCATGCGTTCCACCAGTTGGGCGGGGCCCCGCGGCGCGGATTCCCGCACCTCGCCGAGGCAGTGCCTACCCTGGCTGTTGTCGCGACAGCAGGACCTTGGAGATGCATTGGGCGGCCTCGCCCCCGCGAACCGCTGCGTCAAAAGCCGCTAAATCGTCGTAAACGGCGTGGCTAAGAAATTGGACGGCCCAATTGCAGCGCAGCGGACTGATCGTCAGAACGGCGGCGCCATGCTGATGGGCTTCCCACATTTCGATCGCGGTGCCCATCGATGCCTGGGGAACGAATGCCACCAGCACGTCAATTTCGCGGCACATCCGATTGTGATGGAAGAAAACGCTGCGTCCCACGTCCTCGTCATAGCCGAGCGATTCGGAGTGCTCCGCCTGAGGATCGTAGACGTCGGCATCCGGGAAGTGCTCTCGAATCAGACGGGCGATCTGGCGGCGATAGTCCTGCCCGTGAAGCTTTGCCTCCACGTGAGAACCTTGCATGATCCCAGCCAGAAAAAAACGCATCGGTAGTCGAGAAGGTTGGTCGCGGATTAGCCGATTCGGTGGTCCGCGTCGTGAAGAGAGGCAAGGCGTGCGGGCGGCCCACGCTGCCGGACCGCGAGCCGCTAGAAACACGTCGGGCATAACCCGAGCGAAGCAGTGGGCGCACGCAGATTCGAACTGCAGACCTCGTCCTTATCAGGGACGCGCTCTAACCAACTGAGCTATGCGCCCAAAACGCATCTCATAACTATAGCCTAAGTCTTGGCCAACCTCCAGCCTATTTGCATCGCGGACCGCGGGCCGGGGCTTGTGCCGCCACCAGGCAAGTGCATCTGGTAGGATACCGGCCGGCTTCCGCGGCGTCAATTGCCCCCCTGGGGCTTTTGTGTCGATGACCCACAGGCGAAAAAACAGCGTTCTTTCCCGAAGAGCCGCTTGCCTACGCTGGCACTCGGCAACGAGCCGGCACTCTGGCAATAAATGTCAATTAGTTGCGTCTGGGCCCATGCTTAGCCATACTAAATCTGTGCTGTCACCGGTGGCAATCGGCAGCGCCTTCCCTACAATCGCTAACCTCCAGGCCCCTGAGCTCATGATGTCGTCCGTTTGTCGTCTGTCGCGGGTATTCTTGGCACTCGTCATCTTGCCAGGGGCGATGGCTGCCTCCGCCCACGCAGAAGAGGCGATCCCGCAACGTCAGCCATCCCTCGAATCCCCCAAAGATCTGGCCGGCTTCAAGGCATTGGGGGCACAGATCAAGTCCGTGGTGGCCAAGGCACTGCCGGCGGTCGTGGGCATCCGGGTCGGCACCGCATGGGGGAGCGGGGTTGTCGTTAGCGAGGACGGAATCGTCATGACGGCCGGCCACGTCGTCGACAAGCCCGGTCAGTCGGTCACGTTCTACTTCGCCGATGGCAAAAAGGCCAAGGGCAAGACGCTGGGCGACTTCGCTTCGGCCGACGCTGGGCTAATGAAGATCACTGACCCCGGCAAATGGCCCTCGGCGCCGATGGGGCAATCCACCGGCATCAAGGTCGGCGATTGGTGCGTCGCGATCGGGCATCCGCTCGGATATAGTCCCGGCCGTCCCCCAGTAGTTCGCGTCGGTCGCGTCCTGCAAAAGTCCGTCGATACGATGCAAACCGATTGCCCACTGGTCGGAGGCGATTCCGGCGGCCCGCTTCTTGATCTCAACGGCAATGTCATCGGCATTAACAGCCGCATCGGTAGCTCCGCGGCAATGAACCTGCACGTCCCGGTCGAGGTCTTTCGCGCAAATTGGGATCGATTGCTGAAAGCAGAACTGTGGCGGGCCCCGCGTCCCGGCCGCAACGATCCCGACGTCAGGAAGGTTTTCCGCCAGGTCGTTCAGGCGGCCAATGGGTGCGTGGTCCGAATCAAGCGAAACGGCCGCGAGGCTGCTCTCGGAACCATCGTCGGGCCTGACGGATGGGTTCTGACGAAGGCCAGCGAGATACTGAATGAGTCGGGCGACGCCAAGGGCAAGCTTACTTGCCAACTCCGTGATGGACGAAGCTTCGACGTGCGCGTGGTCGGCGTACTTAACCCACCGTTCAGCCCTCCCTTGGACTTGGCGATGCTGAAAATCGATGCTCAGCAATTGCCCACGATTCCCTGGACAGTCTCGCAACCGGCCGTTGGCGATTGGCTCGCGTCGGCTGGCATGGATGACGATCCGATTGGGCTGGGCGTTGTCAGCGTTCCCCGCCGAGCGATTCCACCGGCTGGGGGAGGAGTTTTGGGCGTGCAATTCAACGAAAAGACCGGCGCCGCTCAGATCACCTATATGATGTCGAACAGCCCTGCCAGCATCGCGGGCCTGAAGGTTAACGACGTGGTCACAGGGGTGGAGGGAAAGAACGTCGCGGATCTCGCCGCGCTGCGAAGCGTTATGCGGCGTCACAAACCGGGTGAAACCGTGATGTTCAGGATCAAACGCGGTACACAGACGCTAGAGGTTCCAGTTCGCCTGGCGAAGCTTGGCTCGCAGGCGTCGCAGCGTAAGGAGACCATGAACAGCCTCGGCGTCGGTGTCAGCTCGCGATCCGATGATTTTGCCGCCGTGATCCAACACGATACCGTGCTGCGCCCGGTGGACTGTGGCGGCCCAGTGATCGACGTCAACGGCCGGGTCGTCGGCATCAACATCGCCCACGGCGGCCGCACGGAGACCTATTGTCTGCCGTCCGACATGCTGCTCGGGGTGATGTATCCGTTGATGTCCGGGCAGGTGTCGCCAGCATCGCTCAAGGCAGTCGTGCAAAGGAAAGCCGCGGAAGAAAAGCTGGCGATCGAGAAAGCCGCGGCCGCCAAGAAGCTTGCCGAACCGAAAACCTCGAACGACAAAAAGTCCGGGGAAGACAAAGCCGCCGCGAACAGCCTGGGCCAAAACGGCGACGGCAAAGAAACGAAGGGCGTGAAGGACCAGAAGCCCGGCAATCGGCCTGCCGCTGAAAAGTAACCGCTGAGCTTGCCGGGCGATGGCGTCTAAGGCATAGCGCCCCGCGCGACACCGAAAGCCACCGCTGGGTCGGCCATCCTCCACGCAGGGGGGTTGGCTGTTGACCAGGCTCGTTGCCGGAGTTACAGTATAAGTTTGCCCCCTACCTCCGGCGACCACCCCAAGCGCTTCCGATGTCCTCCACCAATCTCGATCAACTACGATTTCTGGGCAAGGCGCAGGAATTAGAGATCGACAAGCTCTTCCGGACCGTCATCAAGCTGGAGGGGAGCGATCTGCATCTGAAAGTCGACCTGCCGCCCCATGTGCGCGTCAACGGCGTGCTGCGGCCGTTGAACCGTGGGAAGGTTGACGACGAGGAGATGGTTCGGCTCATCTTTCCGATGATCAATCTGCAGGAGCGGCGCAAACGAATCTTCGAGGAAGACGGGGGCGTCGACTTCGCGTACATGCTTGAAGTCGACGGCAAGAAGTGGCGGTTCCGCGTCAACGTCTTGCAGCAGATGGGCCATGTCGGCCTGGTCGCCCGGCGCGTGAACAACAAGATTCCGAACTTCGAGGCCCTCCACCTGCCGCCTTCGTTGGCCGACCTCTGCACATTCTCGCAGGGGATGATCCTCTTGGCAGGCATCACGGGCTCCGGCAAGAGCACAACGATCGCCTCGATGCTCGAGTGGATCAACCAGCGGTATCGCAAGCATGTGCTGACGCTCGAGGACCCGATCGAATACACGTTCGTCGACGACAAGTGCCTAATCAACCAGCGCGAAATCGGCATGGACGTCAAGGACTTCATGATCGGCATGAAGCACGCCGTGCGCGAAGATCCTGACGTCATGCTGGTCGGCGAAATGCGCGACCGGGAAACGTTCGAGACGGCCATTCAGGCGGCCGAAACGGGGCACTTGGTGTTCGGAACGATCCACGCCTCGACCGCCCCCAGCACCATCGGTCGTATTCTCGACCTGTTTCCACAAGCCATGCACTCTGCGATCCGCAGCGCGTTGGTGTTCAACATGCGAGCGATCATCGCGCAGAAGTTGCTGCCGTCGATCAAGCAGGGCGTTGGCCGCGTGCCGACGTGCGAGATCATGACTTTCTCGCCGACCATCCGAAAACTCTTGTTGGAAGGCCAGGACGACAAGCTGGCCGACGCCATCCGCATTAGTGGCGACGAGGGAATGCAAGACTTCACAATGAGCCTCCGAGACTTGGTGCAGACCGACATGATCGACCGGCCGACGGCGTTCGAGGTGGCCACCAACCCCGAGGCATTGAAGATGGCGCTCAAGGGAATTAACGTCCGCGAAACTGGAGTGTTGGGCTAAGAGCGCGTTGGCGACGGGAGGGACAAATGCGGGGCACACCGGAGTCTGCTCTGCATCGTCTGGCACGTTAACAACATGCCGCACATTGGCTGGCCGCTTGGCCGCCTGCCCCACGGGATGACGGAGAGGTTGGCAACTATGCGTCGCGCTGCGGTAATCGGTCTGGTGGTGGCTGCCGTTTTGCTGACCCTTGGGGCGGGCGAGGCATGGGCGGCGTGGCCACAGTTTCCGCTTGCAAAACCGGATTTCCGCGGGCCAGGCTTCTATCTGAGCTGGATCAAGATCCTCGCCTGCTCGCTCCTCTTTATGCTCTGGGTAAAGACGACCGACTGGGCCAGCATTGACTGCCAGGATCTGAAGCTCGACTACCAGCGTTGGAATTCGATCGTCTTCGGCGCCTTCTTCGGCGCGTTCGTGCTCGTGTGGCTGATCCCGATCTTCTGGGTCGCTTTCCCATTGCTCGTGGTTGCCTACGTCGCACCGCTGACCGCGTACATCGTCCATCGAAACTCCAAAGTCGACAACGACCAACGGGTACTGACGCCGGAGCACCTTCGTTTCCTAACGGCTACAGGCTTGAACAAGCTCGGGTTCAAGATGGACGTCGAAAGACGCGACCCGCACGAAAGCGGTCCGCCGGTCAAGGTGTTCGCCCAGGGCGGTCCCGACGAACGCACCGACGCGGCGCGGCTCATCGTGGCCCGGCAGTCACCGGGTCTGACCGCGGCGCGCGAGGTCTTGTACGAGTGTCTGGCGGGCCGGGCCACGGCCGTCATGCTCGATTACGGCGCCCAGGGCGCGGCAATGCGAACCCTGGTCGACGGCGTTTGGATTCCGCGGGAGACCCGCAGCCGCGAATCGGCCGATCCGGCCTTGGAGTCGCTCAAGCTGCTTTGCGGCCTGAATCCGCAGGACCGCCAGAGCCGGCAGCAGGGAACTTTTGGCGTCGAGTATGAGAAGAGTCGGCCGGCCGCAACGCTCACTTCCCAGGGAATTCCCACCGGCGAACGGGTCCTGATTCAATTCGAGACCAAGAAGGTCAAGTTCAAGAAGCTCGACGATATCGGCATGAGAGCGAAGTTGCAGGAAGAACTGCGGCAGGCGCTCGATGCACCGCAGGGGTTCGTCTTGCTCTCCGCGCCGCCCGGCGGAGGTTTGAGGAGCACGACCGACGTGGCGCTCAACTCGTGTGATCGGCTGACGCGCGAGTTCGCGGCCGTCGAGGAAGAGAGCAACCGCTACGAGGAAATCGAAAACATTCCCGTGACGACCTACAAGGCCGCGGACGGTCAGTCGCCGACGGATGTGCTGCCCAAGTTCTTCCGCACGGAGCCGCAAGTCGCGGTGATCCGGGACCTGATCGACGCCGATACCGTCAGTTTGATGTGTGAGGAGATTGCCGACGGTCGACTGATGATCAGCACAGTCCGAGCGAACGACTGTGCCGAGGCTTTGCTACGCGTCCTGGCGCTGGGCGTGCCGGCCGAGGAGTTTGCCAAGGCAGTGACGCTGGTCGTCTGCCAGCGATTGGTTCGCAAGCTCTGCGACGCATGCAAGGAAGCCTACGCGCCGACGCCGCAAGTTCTGCAGCAATTGGGAATCCCGGAGGGGCGGGTGCAAGCGTTTTATCGGCCTTTCCAGCCGAACCCCGAGGAACCGAAGGAGCCGTGCCAGGTCTGTGGCGCGATTGGCTATTGCGGCCGAACGGCGATCTTCGAAATGCTGACTGTCGGCGACGCGGTCCGCGCGGCCTTGATGTCGAACCCCAGACTGGAAGCCGTCCGCCAGGCCGCACGGAAAGACGGCATGAAGAGCCTCCGCGAAGAGGGCGTTTTGTTGGTGGCCAAGGGTGTCACTTCGCTGCCGGAGTTGATGAGAGTGTTGAAATAATAGTAGGGCGAAGCACGAATGACGAAGGCGTCATTGTCCGGTCCGTTCGCTCCGCAATCCTCAATCGCACTGCCATGAGTTCACTGCTTACGTTCCTGATGTTCGTAATCTTGCTGGCCTGCCTGGCGATGTGCTACGCAGACGGGATGTGGAGCAACGCGATCCGCCTGATCAACGTCGTTACCTCCGCACTGCTGGCGATGAACTTCTTTGAGCCAATCGCCCGATGGCTCGAAGGTTGGCAGAGCGCCTACACCTACCTGTGGGACTTCGTGGCACTTTGGGCCGTGTTCTTCGTGTCGATGGCGATTTTCCGCGTGCTGACCGACAAGCTGTCTCGGGTGAAAGTGCGATTCCTGACGCTCGCCGATCGCATTGGCAGCGGTGTCCTCTCGGTGTGGATTGGCTGGGTGATGATCATGTTCACCATGACGACGCTCCACACGGCGCCGTTGGCCAAAAACTTCATGTTCGAGGGATTCCAACCGGAGGAGCGAATGTTTCTCGGTCTGGGGCCCGACCGAACGTGGCTCGGCTTTACGCAGCGAATGTCGATGGGCGCGTTTTCCTGCTCCCCCGAGAATGCGTTCGATCCTGATTCCGAGTACATGCCGAAATACCAGCAGCGGCGCGTCGACTTGGAGAAACACATCCAGGCTAAGGAATCGCTGCTTGTCGGCTCCTGAAATCGGTGACTGTTGCTGGGGCGGTCGCAGTCATCGAAGCTCGCTGGCCCCCTCAATCATCAATCAGCAATCCGCGATCAACAATCCGCCATGCGCCCTAGTGTTCCCGACGTTCACATCACGGACCCGCAAGACGAGGAATTGTGCGGATATCGGCCCGTCTCGGCGCAAGCCGTGGCTGGGCTCATTTTTGGGCTCTTGGCCCCCGCGGCGTTTCTCGGGCCGATGCTCTGGACTCTGCCCGCGATCGGCGCGGTGCTGAGCTATCGAGCGCTCCGTCGCATCCGTCAAAGCGAACCCGCATTGGCAGGTCGCAAGCTGGCCTGGCTCGGCCTCGTGCTGTCGCTGTTCTGTCTCATTGCGGCGCCGACCGATTGGGGCGTCTATCGATGGCGAGTCCGCAACGATGCGCGAGAACTGGCCGTCCAGTGGTTTCGCTATCTCTCCGAAGACGAGCCCCACATGGCGCATCAGTTGACGCTGCCATCCGCCAATCGACAGCCTCTCGACGAGCGGCTGTGGACCGTGTACCGCGAGAACGCGCGATTGCGGCAACAACTGGAAAAGTACGTCGCCGACCCTGCGGTGCGGACGCTGCTGGCGTTGGGCTCCAAGGTTCGAGTTCGATTCTATGAGACCGCCGAGCACGCGCACACCGAGCGCGAGGACGTCGTGTCGCAGCTTTTTGCTGTCACCTACGACGAGGCCGGCGAACAAAAGTCGTTCTTCGTTTCCGTGGAAACCGTTCGGAGGACCCTGCCGAGCGGTAAACCGGACTGGCGCATCGTGTGCGCTACCGGCGGCGTGAAGCCGGAGGAATGGTAACTCCGCGCACTGCCCATGTCGTTCCCTTTGGTGTAAGCAAGTCACGAAGACCCGAGTGCAGCCAACAATGGAAACCGCGACCGCAAAAAAAACAAACAAGATTCTGCCAAGCAACGCCTACACCAAGCTCAAGCCCGGCGAAGCGTATCAGCCGATCGTCCCGGCCAGCGACCGTCGCGCCGAAGTGACGGTCTGGTCCGTCACCGTCGGCCTCTTGATGGTCCTGGTATTCTCCGCCGCCTGCATCTACATGGCCCTTCGGGCGGGAAACGCTATCGAGGCGGCTATTCCGATCGCCATCATGGCGATATTTCTGGGACGCAACGGCATTAAGCCGGGCGGCAAGAGCACGATCCTTGAAAACGTCATGGTGCAATCGATCGGGCAAGCCGCGGGCGTTGTCGCCGCCGGCGCCGCGTTCCTCATCCCGGCTCTGTACATCAACCAATTGCAGGTGCAGTGGTGGCAGATCTTTCTGGCTTGCGCCACCGGCGGCTTCCTGGGAATTGTGTTGATCGTTCCACTGCGCAAATACTTCGTCAAAGATTTGCACGGTGAGCTTCCGTTCCCCGAGGCAACGGCGATTAACGAAATATTGGTGTCGGGCGAAAGCACCTCCGCGAGCGCCGGCAAGGTGCTGCTAACCGCCTTTGGCATTGGCGCCGCTTACGATTTCATTGTCGAGGGGGTTCACGCCTGGAACCCCGTCATGACAACCAAAGCGCTCTTCGGCAAGTTTGGCGAGCAGATGTCGTCACTGCGGATGGACCTTTCGATGAATGGCCTCG
>JAJFUI010000215.1 GCA_021372555.1 Planctomycetaceae bacterium
GCGACTCGGGGTCGATGCGGATGACATAGCGAGGTTGCCCAAACGCCACTCGCAGGCCCTTGCGCTGGCCGATGGTGAACTGTTCGATGCCATCGTGATGGCCGACGACTGTGCCGTCGCTAGTAACAATGTCGCCGGAGACGCTGATGCCGCCGCGGCGCTCGCGAACGAAGCGGGCATGGTCTTGGTCGGGCACGAAGCAGATTTCCTGGCTGTCACGCTTCGTTGCCACCCACAGGCCGAGTCGCTCGGCGATCTGGCGAATTTCTTCCTTGCGATGCTCGCCGACGGGAAACATCAACCGTGGAAGCAAGGAGCGGTCGATGCCGAACAGGACGTACGATTGGTCTTTCGACGCGTCCAAGCCGCAGAGCAACGCCGCTTCGCCGTCTGCTGCCGCAAGCCTCGCATAATGGCCTGTTGCGACGTATTCGGCCCCGAGCCGGTCAGCGTAATCGAAGAGGCGGCCGAACTTGAGCCAGGTGTTGCAGACAATGCACGGGTTGGGTGTCCGTCCGGCGGCGTATTCCGCGACGAAGTAGTCGACGATGCGATCGAACTCGGACTGGAAGTTGACGGCGTAAAAGGGAATACCGAGCATGTCGGCCACTCGCCGCGCGTCGTCCGCGTCGGCTGCGGTGCAGCAGCCTTGCTTGCTACAACGGACCGGTTCGGTTTGCGGGGCCGCGGCCGCGCATGCCCTCCCCTCGCCCGCTTGTGGGAAATGGCCCGGGAGCGAGGAAGGCAGGTCCTGGCCGTGCCGCATGAACAGGCCGATCACTTCGTGACCCTGCTCGCGCAGCAGCCACGCCGACACGCTGCTATCGACGCCGCCCGACATTGCCAAAAGAACGCGAGACATATTGCTCATTAGACTCTGTACGCCTGCCCGATGGCAAGCCGGCACGGAAACCGCGTTGCGGAGGGCCGACAAAGACACTGCCCATGGGCTTACGGCCCCCAATGCTCGCCGTTCGCCTATCCAGGCTCCCGCGTGGCGTTTATAATGCCGTGGAGACAGGAAAGTCCCCCAGGAATCTGCGTTATGGAACGTGAGCTAATCGATCGAGCCGAGGCCATTCAAGAGCGGATCGTCCAACTACGGGACTCTCTTTGACTACGACGCCAAACGAAAACAAGTCGAGGCGATTGAGGCCCGGATGGCGGCCCCCGATTTCTGGGGCAACCAGGAGAAGGCCCTCGAAGTGGTCGCGGAGCTGAAGGCCCTGAAGGCCGTGATGAAGCCTCTGGAAGAGGCGATCAAGATGGCCGAGGATCTGGCCGCGCTGGTCGAGATGGCCGAAGAGGACGAGGAGCTTGGCGCGGAAGTGCCCAATGAGCTGGCCCGCGTCGAGCAGGTCATCGAGGCATTGGAAACCAAGGCCCTGCTGAGCGGACCGCTCGATCCCAACTCGGCCCTGCTGACGATCAATGCTCGGGACGGCGGCACGGACGCCAACGACTGGGCCGAGATGCTGCTGCGCATGTACATCAGCTGGGCGAAAGACAACAACTACGACACCGAAATACTCGACCGCCAGGACAACGAAGAGGCGGGGATCAACAGCGCCACTGTGGCCGTGCGCGGCCCGATGGCCTACGGATATCTGAAGGGCGAGAGCGGTATTCACCGGCTGGTGCGTATCAGTCCCTTCAACGCGGAAGGCAAGCGGCAGACAAGCTTCGCCGCGGTCGACGTCTCGCCCGAAATTTCCGAACAGGCGAACATCGAAATTCGCCCCGAGGACGTCGAGGAGCAGGTGTTCCGTGCGAGTGGTCCGGGCGGCCAGCATGTTAATAAAACGTCGAGCGCCGTGCGGCTCATTCACCATCCGACCGGAATCGTCGTGGCCTGCCAAAGCGAGCGGAGCCAGCACAAAAATCGTTCGACGGCAATGAAAATGCTCCGCGCGCGTATGGCCCGGGTTGAAGAGGAAAAACGGGAAGCCGAGGCCGCGGCCAAATACAATCAGATGCCGAAGGTCGGGTTCGGCTCGCAAATCCGCAGCTATTTCCTGCATCCCGATCAGCGGGTCAAGGACGCCCGGACCGGCCACACGGACACCCATTTTCACAACGTGCTTGACGGCCACATCCAGGAGTTCTTGGACGCCTATTTGCGCTACCGGGCGGGAAAGTAGGTGGGGTCTTGCCCACGCGCGTCCTATTGAGTTGGAGCAGCGGGAAGGACAGCGCCTGGGCGCTGCATGTCCTTCGACAGGACCCGGAAATCGTAGTGGCGGGCCTGTTCACGGTGGTCAACGCCAAGTACCAGCGCGTGGCGATGCATGCAATTCGCTTGCGGCTATTGCAGCTTCAGGCCGCCGCGGCTGGGCTTCCGCTCCGCACGATCGAAATCCCCGATCCGTGCAGCGACCGTGAATATCGAACGGCCATGCAGCGGTTTGTCGAAAGGTCGATCGCCGACGGCATTGAGGGCATGGCCTTCGGCGACCTGTTTTTGCAGGACATCCGCCAGTATCGCGAGAAGCAACTCGCCGGCACGGGCATCACGCCGTTGTTCCCGTTGTGGAACAAGCCGACGGATCAGCTTGCCCGAGAAATGCTCGCGGCGGGCGTTCGCGCAATCATCACCTGCGTCGACCCCCGAAAGCTGCCGCGGAGCTATGCCGGTCGCGAGTGGACGCTGCAGCTATTGGAGCAACTGCCCGCAACGGTCGACCCCTGCGCCGAAAACGGCGAGTTCCACACGGCGGTGGTCGATGGCCCAATGTTTCGCTGGCCGATCCCCGTCGAAGTCGGCGAAACAGTGGAAAGAGATGGCTTTGTTTTTGCCGATGTGTTGCCCGCCGAAACAGCCTAGTTCGCCAGCCGCAGCAAGGCTTGCTGAACGGTCAGATGGCCGTTGAGCGCGGTGGGAAAAGTCGGCGTGGGGTTGTACCCTGAGAGTAGTGTTGCCGTGCGGCTGACGGGAATGACGGATGCGGGCTGCGTGGTGACCATAGTCGCTGGGGTCACGACGGGAAAATTGATCGGGACCATCAGAAATACGAGGCCGAAGCCGGTCAGAAGGCCGCCGATCAGTCCGCCCAAGGCAATCGTCAGCCGGCCGGGACCGACGGGGCGAATGCCGGCGTCGGGCGCGTCGATGCGGCTAATCAGGCTGGCCACAGTGGCGCTCGCACGGGCGGCTTGGGCCTCGGCCAGGTTCTGCTCGGCATGTTCCAAGAGCACGCTGCGATTGCGGACTTCGGCCACTTGGTTGGCGTAGCTCGCCCGGACTTCAGCCAGGCCGCCAAGCCGTCCGGTGGTCTTCGCCAGTTGCTCTTCCAGTAGCGTTCGGCGGCCGGCCACTAACCGCAACTCGACTTCGATGCCGCGGCGAGCGGTTTCCAGCTCCTCGTGCAGATTGCCGGCGATTGCGGCCTCTGCCTCTCGAGCCGCGCGGACCTTCGGATGGTCGGCCGACATCGTTCCCAACAACGCGGAGGTGCGAAGCTGCGCGTCAATCAGGCCATCTTTCAATCGCCGCAGCGACGGATGCGAATCGAGCAGCCGGTTGGGCGTGGCCGTCAAGCGAACCGGGTCCGACTGCGCGGCGATCACGACTGCAAGCAGTTCGCGATTAAGCTTTTCTGCGGCCGCGTTCTCGCGCAGTTGGGCACGGATGTCCTCGCCACTGCGACGCAACGCGCTGTCGCTGGAGGCCATGTCCTGCATCGAGCGGAGTTCGGCCAGATCGCCACCGAGCCGATGTTCGGTTGCGGCGAGCGTGGTGGTCGCCCGATCCAAGTCGGCCTTGGCCAAATGGACGGTCTTCGTCAGTTCGTCGACCATGCTCTGCGCCTTGGCGTCGCGGAGCGCCTGGAACTGAGTGCGGAGCTGCTTGTAGATCGCTTCGTTGAGGGCTACCGATCGCTCGCGGCTCTCGGCACGCACGTTGAGGTAGAACACCTCGGTCTTGCCGAACTCAGCGCCCTTGGGCGGTGCGAGCTTGACGCTCTTGCGCAACTCGTCGATGTCGCGATCGGTGGGCCGGAGCGCGGCAGGCACTGAACGTGCTTGAAAGTCCGTTCTGCAAGGCTGTTTGCGGGTCGGCGAGGGGCCGACTTCGCGCAGGGCCGCTTCCAGGACGCTGCGGCTGCGAACCACCTCCAAGATCGTCTCCTGGACGGTCTTCATCTCGTCGGGGTAGCTGAACTTTCCTTTTTCGACACCGGAGGCCTCGTTGCGGACGATCAGTGCCTGGCAAGCTTCCCAAGTCGCCCGATGCAACACGGCATACGCCCCGACGATCGACGCAATCGTTACGGCGGGCAGCAGCCACAAGAGCACATGCCGACGGAGCAGATGCAGCAGTTGGCTCGGGCTCGGGCTGGTCGTTTGAGCTTGCATGGGCTCGGTGCACGATGAGTTCTGCAGGGGGCGGGTCCAGTCGCCGGGATCGCGGCGAGAATCGGGTGGAAGCCTTCTCCCGCCCGATGCGCACCCCGCGGCAAGTCCCGACGACCAATAACGCTTGGTCGCGACTGGAGCCGACCCCTGCAGGATGTCAAGGAATCGTTCGGACGCCAACTCTTGGATGCAAAGCTGATGCCGAGTCGTTCGGCAACGCATCAAGATGTCGCAACCTGCATCGCGCGACCGCTTTGCGACCGCATGGTGACGGCGGGGACCGCTGGCGTGTTGTCCCGGGGCAACGCGTCGTTGTGGGAACGCAACATCGACGCGATTCTCGGCCCCAATGCCTCGAAGCCGTGCGAAAAACAACTTGCTTATCTCGGGCCGTGACAGAGAGTTGTGGTAGTACACCGGAACCGAACCAACGGGTCGGCGCCCCTCGGCCGCTGCTTTTAAGGAGTGCTATCGCCATGCGCGTTTTCTGGTTGAATACCTTGGATGAGTTGGCGCCCTACGCCGACGAGTGGGAGCGACTTGCCGGGGGCGTCCCGTTCCGCAGTTGGACCTGGCTCTCGAACTGGTGGCGTCATTATGGCCCCAACGATGCGGACAACCAGCACACGCAGCTCGCGACGCTCTGCGTTTTCGACGACGCCAACGCACTAGTCGGCGTGGCTCCGTGGTATCTCGACTGTTCCGCGATGCGCGGCCGGGTGCTGCGGCCGCTCGGCTGCGGGGAAGTCTGCTCCGAGTATCTGACAGTGCTTTGCCAGCCCTCGCGAGAAGCAGCCGTCGCCGATGCGATTGCCGACTTCCTGGTGCAAAACACCCTCGACAAGTCGCCGGACACCCTGCATTGGGACTCGCTGGACCTGGAAGCCGTCGACGCGGAAGATCGCAGCGTGGCCGAACTGGTTCGGTGCCTCTCCGGGGCCGACTGTTCGGTGCATCGCGAGAATGGGCCAAGTTGTTGGCGGCTCGAGCTACCAACCGATTGGGAGTCGTACCTGGCCTCGTTGAGCAAGCGGCAACGGCGGACCGTGCGGCGCCTGGAGCGAGATCTTTTAACGAGTGGGCGCGCCACACTACACTGCGTGACGCGGCTTGACGAGTTGCCGAGGGCGATGGAGCTTCTTGTCGACTTGCACCAGCGCCGACGGCAATCCCTCGGCGAACCTGGCTGCTTTGCGTC
>JAJFUI010000248.1 GCA_021372555.1 Planctomycetaceae bacterium
ATTCGGTCGGCGTGGGACGCCTTGCTCACGAAAACGCCGGCGGCCTCGTTCTTCCAGTCCCTTCGCTGGCTCGAGATCTACTGGCGTCACTTCGCCCCAGGCCAAAGACTTCGCGTCCTGGTCGTTGAAGACAATGGGGAGCCAATCGGAATCGTTCCCCTCGTGGTGCGGCGGGAAAGCTCCAAGGTCGGTCCGTTGCGCATTCTTACGTTCCCACTGCACGCCTGGGGCTCGTTCTATGGGCCCATTGGTCCTGACGCGATCGCAACCCTGCACGCCGGCCTGGACCACGTCCGGCAAAGCCGCACGGACTGGGACGTGCTTGAACTGAGATGGCAAGGCGCTCCGGGAACGGATTACCAAGATACGCGCCAAGCCATGCTCGACGCGGGCCTCCAGGCGTACGCTACCGTCTGGGAGCGCACGGCAGTCGTGGACTTCGACGGGACGTGGGATGCCTATTGGGCATCGCGAAAGGGCGCCTGGCTGCGGCGATTCCGCCATGCCGAGCGGAAGCTCGCCGAACGGGGCAAGCTCGACTACGTACGCTACCGGCCCCAGGCATCGCAGGACGACAGCACGCCGCGATGGGACTTGTACGACGCCTGCGAGCAGCTAGCCCGCCGCAGTTGGCAAGGATCCGCGACCGATGGCACCACGCTCTCACACGAGTCGATTCGCGGTTTCTTGCGCGAGGTACATCAGGCCGCAGCGCGAGCCGGCGCCGTTGACCTCAATCTGTTGTATCTGAATGGCGAACCCGTCGCGTTCATGTACGGCTATTACTACAACGGCTACATCTACGGACTGCGACGCGGTTACGACGCCGAACTAGCGTCCGACGGAGCGGGCAACGTCCTCATGGCCTACGCCCTGCAAGACAGCTTCGCCCGGGGCGACCGCATGTACGATCTTGGCGTCGGCTCACTCGAAAGCAAGCGGCACTTTCAGACACGGCTCGTTCCGATCTGGCGACTGAGCCACTTCGCGCGGCGAACTCCGCGCGCCCAACTCCTTCGGTTGGCTCGCTGGTGGCAGGCACGAAACGTCTCGGCCCGAATCGACTAGCGCCGGACCGTCGCGTCGAAAGCTCCCGGCGTCCATCGCGGTCGGCCGCATTTCAGGCGGATGTGGCCGACTCGCGATGAACCAATTTGCCGGAGCGACGTGTAGAGTATCGTTGGCCAAAGGCGGCACACAACCGCGGCCGCCTTTGGGTTGGGCCCTGTGTTAGCGGCCGACGGGACCGGGCATCGGCGCACCAGCGCCGCAGCCACAACCACCGCCAGCGGGCGCCGGTGTCACCACCGTCGGCCCGGAGGTGATCACCGTCTCACCGCAGCACGGATCGCAGCATGGGTCAACCGTGACACATTGCTGCTGCTGTGGCCTCAGCCGCTCGGGATGGAAGCGGGAGTTCCAAGCGTACCGCCAGCATTCGCCAATGTGACAACCGCTGGTAACGCTAAGCAACGCCCCCAGCACAGCAATAGTTAGTAGTCTCTTCATGATGATTGGCCTCCTCCCAATCAAGACGCCGGTCCGGGCGCAAAAGTTGGCGCGGCGGGGGTCGCCACCGGTGCCGCTGTAGCAGCGGGTGCGCCAGCGCACGGATCGCAAGGACTGTAGATCGGGCAAGCCGGAGTGCAGGGAGTCGCGCACGGCGCCGCCGTCTGCTGACAGGGCTGTGCCGGCGGTCCGCCATGCCACAGGCAGCTAAAAAACCGGCAGCCGCTCGCGCTGCTAAGCAGCACCCCGAGAACCGCCAATGTTGCTAACCTCTTCATTCCTGATATCTCCATCGAAGCGGCAACTTTCGATTATTACTCTTCGCCAGGAAACTCTACACCAGGAATAACGATGTGCAAATGCAACCGACGAATTTTCCTTGAAACACCCATGTTGCCATTTTTCAACGCATTGCGCTGATTGCAGGGTAAACTTGAGCTAACTAAACAGGCTCTGATGATTGTCACGAACCGACCGGTTCGGCTGGCTTACCATGCGTGCCGACGCCGAAAAAATGGCAAGCCACAGTCACGAAGGCGATGTCGTGAAGAACAGCCGACGGCAAACTATCGGCGGCAGTGACGCGGACCGCTCCGAGATGCTCCCGAGACCGTGTGGTCCCAGCCGCCGCGGTCTCTACCAAGCGGCAATCCGTTGCTCGCTGCTGTTAACCGCGCTCATCTGCGCCGTCAGTGCGCGGGGCGACGAGACTTCGCAGGTCTGGCTGCTCAGCACGCGATGCGTCAACGGCTGCGACGACGCCCAAACCGCAGCCGCCCAAATCTGCTATTGGCAATTGAACGACGACTGCGAATACCACGCGTCCGATGCGGCCGAGTTCCGCCGGTCCGACTCGCCCGCAGTGCCAACCGTCGTCTTCATCCATGGCAACAACACCGACACCGACCAAGCCGTTACCAAGGGGATGTACGTTCGCGAGTCGATTCGCTCGCAGGCCTGCGGCAAAGCCTTCCGCTTTGTGATTTGGTCCTGGCCCGCTGAGCGACAGCATCTCCTCCGGAATCGCGGCAACACGCGACAGCGAGCGACCCAGTGCGACGCGGAGAGCTACTACTTGGCGGGCTGGCTAAGTAGTTTCCGCCCAGGCGTTAAGATTTGCCTGATGGGCCACAGCTTCGGTCCCCGGATCATCGCCGGCGCGCTGCACCTCCTGGCCGGTGGCGAACTGGCCTGTCGTACGCTGCAAGAGAAGACGGTGGCCCAGTGGTCCGGTGGCCGGCGGAACCCCGTTCGAGCGGTGTTCATGGCCAGTGCCATGGATGCCGATTCACTCTCGCCCGGCGCCCGCAACGAGTTGGCCCTTTCGCTGCCCGAACAGGTCCTGATCACCTGCAACTCGTGTGACCGCGTCCTGCGCTGGTATCCGCGTCTCTGGCGCCACCACAGCCCCCAGGCCATGGGCCTGATCGGTCCCTACGGCATCGACACGGCTGAAAACGTCGAGGTTGTCGACGTTACCGCCGAGGTGGGCAGATTCCACGACTGGCGCGGTTACACGTCCGCGTCCGACGTCTATTGCCGGCTGACGCACTACGCGTTTCTCGATGAAACGTCCAACCCGACGAACGAGCCCTCCGAACCTACCGACGATTCGTCATTCTGAGCGTAGCGAAGAATCCTGCAACCAGCGCGCTTAAAGCCGGATTCTTCACTGCCCTGACAATGGCAGCATCTTCCAGCGCCAAGTACTATTCGCAGCGTCGTGCACTTCCAACACGCCGTGCGTGACGAGTGCCATTACGCCACCGCGATGCAACCCAAGAGTCGGCCGCCACAGGCGTGGATGACTTCGCTCGCTTCCACAACGGCCCTACGCGAGGTGTGCCCGAGGCGCACGACCAGATAGACGCCGTCGCACTCCCGCAGCATCAGCGATGTCTCTGCGTGCTCCAACGAAGGGCAATCCAACAAGACCAGCGGCCATCGATCTCGCAGGTCCGCGATCCAGCTTGGGCTGTGCCAACGCAGAGAGACGTGCTCAGAACGAACGATCGGCAGCACGCTAAGCCCCTGGATGTCCGTCGGCCAGATCGTCGTGCCGCCCTCGCCCAGCTCATGGGCGCCTTCGACCGTTGGCCTCAAGCGGGCCGTCAAGCCAGCGTCAAGAGGATCGGCGTCGACCACCAAAACACCGCGGGGTACGCGGGGGGCCAATTCTCGCGCAAGCCCGAGGACCAGGCTCGTTTTTCCATCGGCGGTCGCCGGGCTGGTGATCGCCACAACGCTCGATCGATCGCCCGAAAGCCGCCACCGGATCGCTTCCGCTAGTTCCGCGCAGGCTTTGGCGGTCTCTGGCCGGCACTCGGGCCAAACAGTTCTCGGCCCTTTGGTCTTCTTGGCGTTCTCCTCGCGTTCGGTTACGTCGCGCGGTTCGGAAAGCTCTGGAAACGCGAATCGTTTGGATAGCCCACGATCGTCGCTTCGCATTAGAGCCGGCCTCCGCCCAGGACGTTTCGAGTGTGCGGTGGCTGAGCCTCCACCGCAGTCCCGTGCACGCCAACTCGGGCCGGACTGCGCCGACGGCAACCGGATGATGACCGGCGAGTCGGAGTCTGTCGCATACGATCCGATTGCTGTCTGTTGCATGCAATCAACCTCGGCGAAGCCGAGCAAACAACTGACGGTACTGGTTCGGCGGCGTCGATGGCGACTGCGGCGATTCCAGGGCTACGTCAGGCTCGACGGGTTGGGTGGAAGCCGAGACCGACTCTTGCCAGGTCGAAAGCGTCGACGCCGTGTTCTGCCACACAGGAGTCGCAGGAGCGGTCGCCTGCGGTGCCGGAGCGGCGGTCTGAGGCCATTCCCAGCCCGCCTCGTTGCTAGTTGCCTCAGGCTGCGGCGTTGTTCCGCGGTCATCCCATGGACCGTCATTCCATCCAGCGTCACTTCGCAAGTTCTCGGTCGGCGCTTCCCAGCAACTCGACGCTGATTGATCAACATCGGACCAGGGTGTTTCGCGTGCGGATGTCTCACTCACATTGTTTGACACCGGACAGTCGCACCACAAGCGGGCGCCAGTCGGCGACGCGTATCGCTCGGCAACCACTTCCTCTTCCTGGAACGTTTCGCGGAACGGATGAACCGCCTCCTCCTCGAAGTTCAGTTCGACCTCGGGCCCGATCGTGCCCGCAGGCTCAAAGTCGTCTTCGCTCTCGGCCAACAACTGCTCGATTCGATGGATCTGCGCCACGGGTTCGCCAGTTTCCGTCGCGTTATCCTCGTCCTCGACTTGCGCGACGCGAAAGGCCGCCGTTGGCTTGGTCGGTTCGCTGCCGGTGTCGTCGAGCGAGCCGAATTCGATTACGCTGCCGTTAGATGGACTTTCCGCAGACTGCGACGTCGTCGGCGTCGGCAACTGCTGCAAGTCCGCCCACGCCTCCTCAGCACCCGCCGGCTCGACGGTCTTGCGCCCAGCCACGTAGGACAACAACAGGGCGTGATCGCAGACCTGGTTGATTAGCCGAACGATGCCACCGGTCGCCTGAAAGACGGTCTGGCAGGTCGCCTCAGGAAACACGACATCGCCGCGGCCGCCCGCCCAGTTGATTTGCGATTGAATGTAGTCTTGCGTCTCCGTCCGGGTGAAGGCGTCCAAATAGCAGCGAGCGCTCAGTCGCTGGTTGAGCGAATCGAGTTTCGGGTTGGCGAGCCGCTCCTCAAGCGAAGGCGCACCGGCCAGCACGAGTCGCACCAGCGGCTGACCGCTTCGTGCCACATTGCTCAACAGTCGTATTTCCTCTAGCAGCCGCAGCGGCATCAGGTGGGCCTCGTCGACCAGCAAGATCATGCCTCGGGAGCTGCCGTCGCCAGCCGTAACGTAATCCACCACAGCCAAGCGAAGTTCGCCTTCATCCATTCCACGATAGGAACGCCCCAGTTCGTAGAGAATCGCTTGATAAAGCGAGCGTCGATTGGTCAGGCCGCCACTGGCAAGCATTGCCACCTGGAAGCAGCGCCGGAACTGCTCCGCCAGGAGCAGACACAACAGCGTCTTGCCCGTGCCCGCCGGCCCGACGACCAGGCCAGCGCCCTCGCCCCGCTGGATGCATCGGGCGAGCGTGGTTTTCGCGCCTTCGATAGTGGCCGCGGGGAAGTATTGATCCGCCTGCGGCACCGAGCCAAAGGGCCGCCGGCTAAGTCCGAAGCAACCGTCGTACATGTCCATCTTTTCCAGTTGGCTTTCCGATCGCGTGCATCGCGCAGGGCCATACATCGAGGGTGGCCGGTGCCACGGCCAAGCAACGCTTGCCCGTACAACGACCGCCCCGCGCGCAACTGCTGCGCACGTATTTTCCCATTCCATCAATTCGGCAGTGGTCGAACGAGCGGATGAGGGCCGCTGGCGTCTGGCGCGCAAAGCCGCAAACCGGTGGCGTGAATGGTCGAGCAACCGTCGCAGATTGACAGTGCTCAGATACCCAGAACGCCCCACATCGCCAAGATTGGGCAGACCACAACCAGCAACAGCCCAACTCCGATGGCCGTGCGGCGCAACCGCTTTACCCGCTTGACTTTGGCGGTTGCATCAACCGGGTCGTTTGCGGGAATGACGCCGACCACCGGTTCGCCGAGTGTCGCTTGTACGTGAGCGATACTCGCCACCGGAATTTCCATGCTAACACCCACGGTCAACGTGCTGGTTGCCAAGCCCAGCGTCAGACCAGTTGCCAGCGAGGTGCATAGAAGACGCCACCAGCCGTAATCAGACGGCATCGCATTTCGCACAACACCCGCAGGCTCAACACGGAAGGCGATCTCGGACTGTCGATGCACGGCCTCTTGCACGGCAAGCTCGGCCTGACGGTACGTTTGCCGCGATTGCTCCACGGCAACGCGAAGCTCGGCAACCTTTTGTTGTTTGACCGCTCGATCATCCTCGTTGCCGGGCGTGCGACGTGCGTCCGTATCGTACTCATCCGGTTCCGCGTCCAGCTTAGCACGCGCGGCGTCAGGATTGGGAATCTGCCGCGGCGTGGCGGCCAACCGTTGTTCAGCCGCGGCAACAAGCCGCCCCGCGTCCTGCACGGCGGGGTGCAACGGCGTTCGTTTTTCAAGCAATGCCGTGTGGCGCAGACGCAGTTCCGACAGCTCCCGACTCATGGCGAGCCACTGCGGGTTGTCGATCATCCGGGGCGGCGACGGCCGTTGCGGCCGCACCGTTGCTTTGGCTCTCGGCGTTTCAACCGCCAACTCCCGGGTGGCCTGCTGATACTCAGCCTCGCGTTGGGCCAACTGTCGCCGAGCCAATTCGACGGCCCGCCGGGCGGTCGCGCAAGCCGCTTCCGTCGCGCGTTGCCACTCCGCGTTGCGCCCGCGTGCATAGCTCTCAGCCAGGCGAGTTGCCGCCTCCGCCGCTCGCTCCGGATTGTCGTCAGAAGAACTGAAAGGAGTGCGCGTCTCCCGCGAGGGCCCCACATCTGGAAGAAGGTTGGGCCCGCCCCCAACGTTCGTCCTCTCTGCCTCGTTCGTCCCCGCTCTCTCGTTCGTCCCCGCTCTCTCGTTCGTCCCCTCTCCCTCGTTCGTCCCCTCTCCCTCTGGGAGAGGGCCAGGGTGAGGGCTTGGCTCCATTACCGGCGACTCATCAGTCGACCTGCCGCTTGAACCGCCAGATGTCGCCGCCGCCGTGGCAGCACCGTCAACGGCGAGTCTCTCCACAACATAGGCCGTGGCCGTGCACGCCGGCTGCGAATGAAGCGGCAATCGCTGCCGCCCCCAGTGATAGACCATCACGCCAGCCAGGGTGGATGCCATCACACACCAAACGATGGCCGGCGCGACCGACCGCCGGCGAACCGTCAAAGATGGCTGCCTGGAAGGTTTCGACATGTCGCGGTCCTTCGGCGCATATCGCCGTTTCTTCTTATATCGGCTCGACGACGCAAAAACTTTAACGTTTTCTTGATTTTTTTTGCCCGCCGAAAGTGCGCCCGTTGGGCGACGATCGGTTCCGGGGGGCGGGCACTTTCGCGAGCGGCGGTGGATTTGATATGATAGGCGTTCCTTTATCAGTTGCTTCGTTGCCCCAGAGGAGCCCGCCGTGCCCAAAGTCGAGACCAAATTGCCCTACAAAGTTGCCGACCTGTCCCTGGCCGATTGGGGGCGAAAAGAAATCCAACTGGCCGAGCGCGAGATGCCCGGCCTCATGGCCCTGCGGCGAAAGTACGGCGCTACCAAGCCGTTGGCCGGCGTCCGCGTGGCCGGCTGCCTCCACATGACGATCCAGACCGCAGTGCTGATCGAAACCCTCAAAGAGCTGGGGGCCGAGGTCCAGTGGAGCAGTTGCAACAAGTTCTCGACGCAAGACCACGCCGCCGCCGCGATTGCCGCCACTGGGGTGCCAGTCTACGCCTGGAAGGGCGAGACCGATGCCGAGTACGATTGGTGCATCGAACAGACCCTTTATTTCCCGGACGGCCAGCCGCTGAACATGATCGTCGACGACGGCGGCGATTTGACCGCCATCGTCCACAGCCCGAAGTATCGCCAACTGCTCTCCGGCATCCGTGGCCTCTCGGAAGAGACGACCACAGGCGTCCACCGCCTCTATCAGATGCACGAGCGCCGCGAGCTGGGCATCCCGGCATTGAACGTCAACGACTCGGTCACCAAGAGCAAGTTCGACAACCTCTACGGCTGCCGCGAATCGCTGGCCGACGGCATCAAACGTGCCACCGACATCATGGTCGCCGGCAAGGTGGTCGTCATCTGCGGCTACGGCGACGTCGGCAAAGGCTGCGCCAATTCGATGCGCTCCTACGGCGCCCGCGTGCTCATCACCGAGATCGACCCGATCTGCGCCCTGCAGGCCGCGATGGAAGGCTACGAAGTCACCACGATGGAGGAGGCCGCCTCGCGTGGCAACATCTTCGTCACCTGCACCGGCTGCCGCGACATTATTACTGTCAAGCACATGCAGCAGATGCCCGAGGACGCCATCGTCTGCAACATCGGCCACTTCGACCTCGAGATCGACGTCGCCGGCCTCCAGAAGCTGCCCGGCGTTAAGCACGTGAACATCAAGCAGCTTGTCGACCGCTACACGCTCCCCAGCGGCCGCTCGATCATCCTCTTGGCCGAAGGCCGTCTGGTGAACCTCGGCTGCGCGACCGGCCATCCGTCGTTCGTCATGTCCAACTCGTTCACCAACCAGGTGATCGCCCAGATCGCCCTTTGGAGCGAGCCGGACAAGTACCCGATCGGTGTTTACACCTTGCCGAAGCACCTCGACGAAGAAGTCGCCCGCCTACACCTCGACCAGCTCGGCGTGAAGCTCACCAAGCTCACCCAAGCCCAAGCCGAGTACCTCGGCATCCCGGTCAGCGGCCCCTTCAAGCCAGACTACTACCGTTACTAGTTGGACTCGGGTCCTGGGCTTTTGGCCTTGGTGATTTGCGCGGTTCTCATGCCGGCAACGTCAAGCCTCGATCTCCAAGACCCAAAGCAAGACCTAAGACCTAAGACCTAAGACCCCCGCTTCCCGCCATGCCCGAAATTCAAGCCTTCCGTGGAGTCCGCTACAACCTTGGCCGCGTTGGATCGCTGAGCGACGTTGTTACGCCGCCCTACGATGTGATCGGGCCCGAGCTGCAGGATCAGTTCTACAAGCAGCACCCGAACAGCTTCATCCGCATCGATCTGAACAAGATCGAGCCGGGCGACGACGACGAGAAGAACAACCGCTACACCCGGGCGGCCAAGTTCTACAAGCAGTGGCTCGCCGAGGGCATCCTGACGACCGAGGGCGAGCCGGCCATCTATGTCTATCACCAGGAGTTCGACGCCGCCGGCACCAAGTACGTCCGCCGCGGTTTCCTCTGCCGCCAGTGGCTCACCCGCTTCGGCGAGGGCCAGGTCTTTCCGCACGAAGAAACCCTCCCGGCCGCCAAAGTCGACCGCCTCATGCTCACCGTGACCACCAAGGCCCAGATGAGCCCGATCTTCGGCCTCTACCCCGACAAGGAGTGCGAGGCCCAGAGTATCCTCGACCAGGCCGTCGCCGGCAAAACGCCTCTGGTCGCCACCGATCACCTGGGCGTTGTCCATCGCATGTGGCCGGTCACCGATGTGTCCGTAATCGCTAAGCTGTCGGCGATCATGGGCCCGAAACCGCTCTTCATCGCCGACGGGCACCATCGCTACGAAACGGCCTGCAACTACTGCCAGCAGATCCACGACAGCGGCTTCCTGTCCCCAACCCATCCGGCCAACTACACCCTGATGATGTGCGTCGCCATGGACGATCCCGGCCTCATCGTCATGCCCACCCACCGGCTGTTCCGCAGCTCGGGCCGCCGCGCCGATGGCACGCCGCTGGAACTGCCGCCCGAAAAGCTCGCCATGACCAGCGACCAGTTGAAGGCCAAGCTCGGCGCCTGTTTCACGACCCGGCCGGCCGGCCAAGGCCCCGATGCCGCAGCGACCGTTTGGGAAGACATCGAGACCAGCGGTCAGCAGGGCTCCATCGGCCTGTACACGCAGAAGGACGGAAAGTGGATCATCGCCACGGTCACCGAAGCCGGCAACGCCCGCATGGCTGAACTGGCCAAGGACCACACCGACGCCTGGCGCGGCCTGGGCGTCAGCCTGCTCCACCGCCTGATCGTCGAAGACCTGCTCGGCTGCAAGGACCTGCCAAAGCCGAGCTACGTCCACCTGATCCAAGAGGTCGCCGACGGATTGAAGACCGGCGAGTTCCCCCTGGCTGCCGTCGTCATGCCAGCCACGGTCGACCACGTCCGCCAGATCAGCATGGGCGGCGAACGCATGCCCGCCAAGAGCACCTACTTCTATCCGAAGCTGCTCAGCGGCCTGGTGATCAATCCGCTAGAGTAATCGCAATAGCCGGGAGCCAACGACTCCCGGACGAGTTTCGCTGCCCAGTCGCACAATCGACCAGGGGGCGCGATCCTCGAGCCGTCGTGCCGAAAGACTTTGCCTCCAGGGAGGGGTCGGATGCCAAACGACGCAAACGCGCCGGCCGGGCCATTCCAGTTCACGCTGCGCACCATGTTCATCGTGACCACCGTCGTGGCCATCGCGATGGGCGGACTCTGCACGCCCATCGCCGGCGTCCAAGCATTAGCGCTTTTGTACCTCTCGCTGCTCGTCCCCGCCCTGCTGACGATCACTCTGATCTACGGCCGTGGCTACGTCCGAACGTTCGCGATCGCGGCGCTTTTTCCGGCCGGCTTCGCACTTCTCTGCACGATGATCTACGGCCTCGAGGATGTCTTTGAAGCCGATAGGTTCCTAGCCGAGCGGCAAGCGGCGCCGGCAATGGTACTGGTCGTTGCCAGTGCCATGGCGCTCATCGTGCTTGCCGGAGTGACTGGCATGGGCATGCGCTGGATGATTGAATCGCCACGACCTCGGCCACCAGCCAGCACAGAAACGAATGTCGCGACGAACCCATCGCCGCCCAAGGGAACGCCCGATGCATGACGCGGACGACTTCCCCGGCAGCGCACCGCCACCGCGATTCTTTCTCTACCGGGCGACGGCCGTTCTCGTCACGCTGGCAACCTTCGCCGCAGGCAACCTGTCGCCAATCGATTTCACCCGTGCGTTTACCGGACCGTTGCTCGTCGTCGCCTCGCCCACAGCCTTGGCCGCTGGCATCATCGACGGTCGCGGCGCCTCGCGGGCGTTTGCCATCGGCGGCACGTTCCACTTCTGGCCTGCCTTGGTCGGCAGCATGTGCGAACGGTGAGAGTTACTGCCCCGCGTTTCCGCCCTCAGCGACCCGTCGATGAACGCGGCCGTTTCGACGCATTGGTCTCGTGATGGTTCTCGTAGACAGACTGGTTTCCGTCACCATTCGCTGGCCTGTCGGGGACGATCAACGCTTCCAACCCCGCCGGCAAAGCACCCGAACTGCGGCATGGTCAGTGGTCTGGCCGCCAGCGACCGCCGTTTCACTTCAGCCTGCGTACCATGTTCATCCTGGCCGCATCGGTCCCACTCGTCTGCAACGCCAACTCCGCTTCCTCCGTTCCCTCCCGTTCAATATTTCTTCTTCCCCGCCCGGTTCCACGTGAAACCCGCAGCGCGAAGTCCCGACCCCTTCTTGCCCCCGCGCCGCCGCTCGACCACAATAGCCGGCATGGAACAAGCCCCGCCCAACCCTGCCGACGAAAGCCCAAACCAGATTGGCGACCAACTCCGGGTTCCCCAGTTCGGCATCATCCACCTGCTCGCGTTGACGACGATTACCGCCGTCCTGCTCAAGCTCAACATGGGAATGTCCCCCGGTACCGCCCTGGGCAAGGTGCCGGAGTCACGCATCCTCCTCGACCGCATCCTTCAGACCATCGATGCCATTGTGACCGCCGGTGGACTAGTTGGTGTTGTCGCCCTTGTGCGGGCGCGCTGCCACATAGCACTCGCACGGCTGCAGCCCGGCCATTGGCTCGTCCTCATATTCAGCTTCGAGTCGCTCCTCAGAACACTAGCCTGGGCGTCGCTGCGAGGACTGGCCCCCGAGGTGGCGGCGAGGCCTTCGGCAAATCTTTTCATGGCCGCTGGCATCGCCGTCTATTTTACGGTTGCTTTTCGGGCCGCTGCCTTTCGCATTCAGGACGTGCGCCGCTGGGGAACTCTGCTTGCCGCAATGGCCGTTTTCAATGGTCTTGCGGCGGTGGGAGCAATCGCAGCCATCATCCTCAGCTCGGACGCCGGATCGGCTTTGCTCGGCGTCACAGCCTGTTGGTGGCCGCTCGCGTCGCCCTGGGCGATCGTCGTTGCTGTCTCCGATTGGCGTGACCGCTTGCGTCGCGATTGGGTGCATTGGCTCGGGGTGGTGGTCTTCATCATTCGATACGGCCTTGGTCTCGCCATTTTGCCGATCATGGCACTGCTCCGCCTGATGTGACCTCTGCCCACGACAGATTGATCTCTCCTTTCCGTGTTCTCTATGGCAGTTGCCTCACGGACCTTCGCGCCCACCATTCCGTTTCCCGTGAAACGGCGCAGTTGGCGGTGTTTGGTGGTTTCACGGGAAACGTGACGCCAAGACGACATCAACACGTCCGCCCACCGCCTTCACAATCCAAACTGCCATTTCCCGCTTGCCCGGCTCCCTGCTAGAATCCTGCCCGGTTCCGATCCGGCGGTTCCGCCGCTGCGCCGGCGCCGCTGTGGACGTCTGTACGCTGACATTGGAGGTCGCTCTTGGCTCGGGTCTTTTGCGTGGCGAATCAGAAAGGGGGCGTGGGCAAGACCACGACCACTCTGAACCTGGCCGCGGGCCTGGCTCACTCCGGCGCCCACACCCTCGTCGTCGACCTCGATCCACAGTGCAACGCCACGACCGGCTTGGGCCACCAACCCACCGGCAGCCATCCCTTGGTGACCGCCACGCCAATCCGCCAGGGCGTCGTGGCGACCGCCGTCGCCGGGCTGGAACTCTTGTCCGGCAGCCGCAGCTTTCGCGACGTCGAACTGCTGACCCGCGATGACAGCCGCCAATCCGCGCGGATTCGCGAGCAGCTTTTGACCGGCTTTGCCGGCTATGACTTCGTGCTGATCGACTGCCCGCCGTCCCTAGGACCGCTCACGCGAACGGCGCTCAGCAGCTCGACCGAGGTGTTCATGCCGATCCAGTGCGAATACTTCGCCATGGAAGGGCTGGCCCAAATGATCGAAGTCATCCGCGACGTGATGCAAGCCCCCGCGGGGCAGGTTGTCAATCTGCCCGCACCCGACCAAATCATCGACCGCCTCGCCAGCCCGTCCGCGGCACGGCAGCCTAACAACCTGCCCCACGCGGCCGACACCCTGCCGCACGTCTCGCCCCGCCCGTCGCTCCAGTTTGGCGGCATCGTGCTGACGATGTACGACCACTCGCTCGAGCTGACTCACGAGGTGGACGAGGAGGTGCGCGACTTCTTCGGCGAGATTGTGTTTCGCACCGTGATCCCGCGTGATGTGGCCGTATCGGAAGCGCCAAGCCACGGCAAATCAGTGATGGACTACGCGCCCCGCTCTCGGGGGGCACGCGCGTATATCGAACTCTGCATGGAGGTACTCGACCGTGAATAAGGAACGACGACTCGGACGCGGCCTGGAGGCACTGCTCGGACAACTCCCCGCTCGGAACGTCGAGCAAGCGACCGTGCCGCATCACGTCGCCCCGCAACAGCCGCAAGCGGTCCCGGCCCAACCCGTCTCGCCCCCGCTATCGTCCGCCGACGCCATGTTCTGGCTCGACGCCGCCCACGCCGCGCCAGGCCAGGCCGCCGCTCAGCCGCACCACGCCCCCGCGCACGCGCCCCTCGCGGCGGCGCCCGCAGTGGCCAGGCCCGAGGCCCACGCCGCAGGCGGCAACGGACAGGACGCCTGTTCGACAGGCCGGATCAACGTCCGCCTGATCGACCGCAACCCCGCCCAGCCGCGGCAGGAGTTCGACGCCAAGGAGATGCAGTCGCTGGCCGAGAGCATTTCGACGCACGGGCTGCTCCAGCCGGTCGTCGTCCGACGTGTCCAGGATCGTTACCAACTGGTCGCTGGCGAGCGCCGATTGCGAGCGGCCATTCAGGCCGGTTGGACCGACGTGCCGGTCAGTGTCGTCGAGGCTGACGACCGTCAAATGGCCGAACTCGCCATCGTCGAGAACCTGCAGCGCAAAGACCTGAACGCCCTGGAAAAGGCCGCCTCGTTCCAGAAATATCTCGACCAGTACAAATGCACCCAGGAAGAGCTGGCCGGCCGTCTAAAACTCGATCGCTCGACCATCGCGAACCTGATCCGTCTGCTGGAACTGCCCAACGCCGTCCAGGACGCCTTGCGCCGGGCCGAAATCACCCAGGGCCACGCCCGGGCGCTGCTGCCGCTGGGCGACGAGCGAGAGCAAGTCGAGTTCTGCCGCCGCATCCAGCGCGAGGGCCTGAACGTCCGACAGACCGAAGCCATGGTCCAAGAAACGATCGACGCCGTCGACCGCGAGCCGCTGGCGACGATCGAGACCCCGCCGAAGAAAGGCCGTTCCCCCCGAGCGAAGAGCGAGCAGGTCGCCGCCCTCGAGCAGGAGTTCCGCACCGCGCTGGGCATGAAGGTCAAAATCACCCACAACGCCCGCGGCCGCGGAAAGCTCGTCGTCCTCTTCCGCAACCACGAAGAGTTTGAACGCCTCAAAAAGCAGATCTGCGGGTAGCCGAGCGTGTCCTGAGCCACTGCCCACTGCCCACTGCCCACTGCCCACTGCCCACTGCCCACTGCCCACTGCCCACTGCCCACTGCCCACTGCCCACT
>JAJFUI010000251.1 GCA_021372555.1 Planctomycetaceae bacterium
GCCGGCAACTATCGGATCGTCTACCAGGTGGATCACAAAACGAGGCGAGTCGTGGTCCATTATGTCCGCCATCGACGCGACGCTTACCGACGGCTGTGACGGCGAACAGCGGGCCTATCGGCGCCCTGCATCTATCGTTTCGCTGGGGCAAACCGGACCATCCGATATCCCATCGCCCGGAAGATCCGCAGGACGCCGAACACGGTTAGGCACTGGGTTACATTGACGATCAAGAACGTGCCAATTACTTCTCCTATGCGATTTGCTGGCGTACCAGAAATGGCCGAAAGAATGGCGACTTCCACGACCGTCAACACCACCGCATAGAAAAGCCACCCAACGGTAAGTCCCCACAGTCGGGCGGCCGGCTGAAACGCCCACCAGATGCAAGGGATCGTGATCAACACGTTGCTGAGGATCATGGCCACCGTCAATACGAGCAGCCCGCCGTCGACATGAAAGGGAACTGCCGGTCCCGGCGGCAGCACGGCGCGGAGCGGCGAGAGCGCGATCGCCCAAAGCAGGATGGCCAGCAACAGGTGTTGCAAGTTGAATTGTCGATCTTCCAGAGCGAACTGCCCCGCGTCTTCCGCCCCGCGGCTCAGCCGCCAGCGGAACCACTTCTTCGCCGCCCAGAGCGGGACCTGGAGGATCAGGACGCCCGCCAGCAGAATCCCGCCCAGAACGAGCGCGTCGCACAGATTGCTGACCAACGGGAACTGGCCCGTCGTGCCCATGCTGCCGGCCAGCAAGGTATACCACATCATCAGCGTCAACAGCGACGACCAGGAGAGCCGGAGGACGATGTTCCCCGGAGCAAGCGCCGCCCAGACCGCAATCAGGTTAATCTGGCTGATGCACAGTCCCAAGCACACCGCGAAGAAGCTCTCGGCAAGTTCCGTGTCGAACACCTGCGGCGTGGCGTAGTCGACCCCAAGAAACGCGGCGAACAGGATGCCACAGACGGCCCAGACGAAGGCCCGGCTCACCGGCGGCCGAGCCGCGGCGGGCGCTGCCTCGACGGCGGGCATCGGTTCTTCAGTCTTCGCTTGAATCTCGTCCATTGGCCGACCTTCGAGTGCTTCCCCTTCCGATCCAATAGGCAAAGACCACGCCGAGTCCGATCATGACGAACGTGACCGGTTGAAGCTCGTGCAAATGCCGGACGAAATAGCCCAGCGAATCGTCGGCGACGAACGGCTCGACCTTCCACTCGGTCAGCAGCCCGAGCGGGACGGCCAGCAGGGCGCACATCGCACCCCGCGTCCAGGATTCGCTGCGAGCCAGGGTGGCGCAGCCGAATCCTATGGCCGCGCCCGCAACATGACGGCGTAAAAGCCTTGCTCGGCCACCCAGATACACACGAAGCAGCCGACCACGCCGCCAAGCAGGGCCCCAAGAGTGCCAAGCAGCCAGTCGAGGGCCCAATCGTCCGCTTTCATGGCGATCTCCCTGAGTTTGACGGCAAAACCGGCGTCTTCAGCGCGACCAACGGTGGCAGTTGGTGCCCGAACACGGTGTTCGTTCCAGCCGTCCGTTCGACGGCACCATGATACCTGCTCGTAGGAATACCCTCAATACGAGCGGATCGGGGCCAATCAGTTATTGACACTGGAGAAGGATGCAGGGTGGGTCGAGCGGAGCGAGCCCCGCCAAGAACCTCGGAAAACGGTGGGGCTC
>JAJFUI010000267.1 GCA_021372555.1 Planctomycetaceae bacterium
GCGGAAGCGGCGGCATTAGTCTTGCACCGTGGACGATTGCCGCAATCTCTCTCGGCAAAACGTAGCGCGCGATGTACTCGCACGCCGCGTCCAGATCAGCCAAGGCCCGCGCCGACCAGATCAGCTTAGCCATTTTGCGAGTCTTCGCCGCGCTTCCTCGTGTTCGATGCCTTCGCCTGCGTCGAGTTGCCGCAAACCCTCGCCAACCTTTTGACGGAAATAGAGTTCCGCCATGATGTCTTCTACCGAAGCATCGTCCGGCAGACGCTCGATCATCTCGATAACGTTCTGTTTGATCGTGGCTTGCATTTCTCGCCTTGACCTCGCCCCGCGGCTACCAATTGTAATCGGTGTTTCCGGCCCGGTGAAGCATTGTTCGGATTCGACCTATCCCTTGGCCTTTTTCAGATACCGCTCCAGCAGCGCAGGAACCTGGTCGGGCGTCAGCTCGCCGTGGACCTGATCGTCGATCATCACGACCGGCGCGAGGCCGCAGGTGCCCAAGCAGCGAGTGCCCTCCAGAGTGAAAACGCCGTCCTTGGTCGTCTCGCCCCAGGTGATGCCAAGCTCGTCGATGACCTTTTGCGCGACCCGTTCGGCGCCTTTCACGTAGCAGGCCGTGCCGAGGCACACATTGATCATGAACTTGCCGCGGGGCTTCAGGCGGAAGAAGTGATAGAAGCTGGCGACGCCGGCCACCTTGGCCGCGGGGATCTGCATCAGTTGCGCGACGGCGTCCAGATGGGCGTCGGCCAGGTAGCCGTACTCGGCCTGCACCCGGTGCAGCACGGCGATCAATTGGCTCTCCGGATGCGGCAGCCCGCGACGCTCGGCAATGAACGCCACAATTGCATCGCCCAACACGAGCTTCGCGGCCGCTTCGACTTCGGTCCAGTTGTCGGTGCAAGTGCATGTGCCGGTGGTCATCGCAATCCCTCGTTGTTCGCTTCCTCGTTTTCACGCTTGTGCGATTGCTATTTCGCCTTTTTCGGCGACAAGCCGATCGCAATATCGTCCCAGTCGGGTGGCTCAGCTTGCTCGGGAATCACGGTCGCGTTCTCTGGTGACTCGCGGCAGCGGTCCCGCCAATAGTTGCGCCCGCCATCGTCTTTGCCGTTGGGCCCGACACTGTAAAGCGTATAGCTTTCCGCCTCTGGTTTATAGTGCAACTCGCCTCCCGTGAATGGGTCGGCGGGAATCTTGGCGAGGTAGGTCGGAGCCAATTCGGCGAGCGTCTTCGGGTACTTCTTGTGATCGTAACGATAGGCGGCCAACCCAAGAGCGAGATCAACGCCGATGGCGTCGACCTGCCACTGAGCGTCGCATGTCAACGTGCCGTCGGCCGCCTGGCAGACCCGCTCCAGGAACGCATCGACGAACAGATGCGAGATCGCTTTTGGCGTCATGTCGGCCGGTAACCGGTTGCCCTGCGATCCGAACTGCAAGGCTCGTTTGGCGTTCTTGGCCGTTTGGTCCTTGAGGCGGGCCAAGGGGGCTTGCCGCTTCGAAGGAGACGGCTCGTTGCAGGTAGCGACGATCACGTCAACTCTTGCGTTGCAGTGCCGCAAAGCCTCGTTCCAATCGATCCGCGGATCGGCGGTGAACAGTCGATACGTCTTCGCGTGGGCATCATCATCCTTGCCCCTGCCGAAGCTCTCGGTGCCATTCATATTGTTGAACACGATGGTCTTGCCGGTGGTCCGCTGGTAACCGTGTCGTGCGATGTCTGTCAATTTGCCAAGGAGGCAAAGACGGCTCGCTCTATCCCAGGATTCAGCAAGAGAATCCGCCTTAGGCAAGCGGCTGAGGTCGGCCTGCCAAGCGTTGATCCGATCGGAGGGAACGTTGGCGTATTTGAGGAATGTCATCATAGAGGGGCCGCGCAGCGTATTGAGGGTCCACACTGTGATATCCGCACCTTGCGTTTGAAGCTGGGCCAGTCGATAGAAAGCCAACGCGTCACTCCAAGCTTCGGCGACTTGCCCACGCCCAAGTCGGAGCATCGCACGTGCGTACAATTGAAACCTTGCGTAGCCTAGTCGTCGTTCGGCCAGCATTGGCAGCAGTGCGGCGTCGTCGAACTTCCAGCCCTCGTCCAACACCAACGGCGAGTAAAACCGTGACCGCTGTGCAGCGGCAACCAACAGGTCGAGCGCCTTCTGATTTCGTTCCAGCAGTTTTGCCACCCGAGGATGGTCTTTTTCCGACCATGGGGCATCCATAGCATGCCAGAAATGCTCATTCTCTCGCTCCCACTCCGCTCCCGGCGGTCTGGTGGAGTCGGGCCGTCTCCAACCTTCCATACTCGCAAGAAACTCCGGGTACTCCAGCAGTCGCTCCGGCTCGTTTGGTGACTTGGTGAGCCCGATCAACTCGAAGTAACGACGGCGAGCCGGTTCAGTGACCGCACGGGGGGCCACCTCTTGAAACAGTGCGACGGTTTGCCAAATTGCCGTGGCGGCGTTGTTTTCTGGGGTGACACCCCTGGCGTTGAGTCCATTGATGGCAGCAATGTAATCTACGGCGCCATCCTTTCGGAGCGGACCAGTGACGTTCGTCGTTTCCTTGGAAATTGTGATTTGTGGCGGACGCGGCTTCGGGGATTGCGGCTCGTCGGCTCGGATTGCATGGCAGGCGAACAGGCCAAGAATCAGAACGCTAAGGAAGGGAACAATCTCGATCCTCGACCGCAAGAGCGGCGTTCTCCAGCCCCAACTCTCCAGGCAAGTGCTCATCGAATTCCTCTTGGCGTCTTGGCGTGGTAGCGGGTGTGGAGCAACTCGTGGGCGCGATCGCTGCCGGGGCCGCCGAGATACGAGCTGTAAATCTCCTCGACGGCCGGATTCTCGTACGACTTGCGGAGCGGCTTGCCTCGGTCGATCGAGTAGAGCGCATTGCCGCGTTGGAAAAGCCAATCGCTGTCGAGCACCTCGACGCCTTCGGGCGGATAGGGCTGGCCGCCGCCGCCGCAACAGCCGCCGGGGCACGCCATCACTTCGATCACGTGGAACTTCTCGCCGGCCTTCACGCGGTCCAATAACGTCTTCGCGTTCGTCAGCCCATTGGCCACGCCGATGTGAATGTTGTGCTCACCGATGGCCACGTACGTGTCCCGCAGGCCCTTCACGCCGCGAACTTCGGTGAAGTCGAGCCGGTCGGCCGGTTTGCCGGTGACCAACTCGCTGGCCGCGCGGAGCGTCGCCTCCATCACGCCGCCGGTGATGCCGAAGATGTCGCCGGCGCCGCTCGACAATCCGAGCGGCGAGTCGAACTCGCCCGGCGGCAGATGCGCGAAGTCGATCCCGTAGCACTTGATCATCCAAATCAGTTCGCGCGTCGTGAGCACCGCGTCGGTGTACGGCAGCCTCGCCCCCTGCCCTGCCCCGTCAACGGTCGGCGGAATCTCGAAGAAATGCTCGTCCCGCCGGGCCTCATACTTCTTCGCCACGCAGGGCATCACCGCGACCATGAAGATCTTTTTCGGGTCGATGCCGGCCTTCTCGGCGTAATAGGTCTTCGTCAGCACCGAGAGCATCATCATCGGCGAACGGCAGGTCGAGGCGTGCGGGATCAGCTCGGGATAGAATTTCTCCATGAAGTTGATCCAGCCCGGTGAACACGAGGTGATCATCGGCAGTGGGCCTTCTTTGAGCCGGGTCAAGAACTCGTGGGCCTCTTCCACGATCGTC
>JAJFUI010000288.1 GCA_021372555.1 Planctomycetaceae bacterium
CCGGATGCGGGGAATCGTCGCGGACTTGCACCACTTGGTCGACGATCTCCCACGTGGCCAGATTTCGATGGAAGCCCATGCGGCCGGTGGCGCAGAAGGCGCACTGCATCGCGCAGCCAATTTGCGAACTGACGCAAACGACATATTTCGCGTCGTCCGACCGGTGCAGGAGCGGAATGCGAACAGCTTCGAACGGCTTACCATCGTTCCCGCGGAATAAATATTTGACGAACCCGTCGTGCGGCGAGACCGTCTTGTCCGCGAGCGTCAAACCGGGGATGGCGGTCAGGCGGCGGACCTCTGTGAGCAGCTTGGCTGGGATACCTTCATTGTCGGTCGGAAGTGCCCCGCGTCGCAGGACCGTCGCCTGAATGCGTCGAGCTTGGCCGAGTGTGACGCCAACGGCGGCCAATCGCTCGTGCAACTGTTCAGAGGTAAGGTCTTTTATTAGGATCGGCATGGCAAGTCGCCGTAGTGTACCATGGCAGAGGAGATCCGTCTGGTGCTGCCGCAATTCGGCACCGGGGATGAACGACCCGGTAGAATATCGATCATGCCCGTCCAACGTCCCACTCCGGCTCAGCTTCAGGCAGCGTTCGGCCGCTCGGTGCCTGATGTAATAGCGCCGAGGTTGAAGGTTCTATTCTGCGGGATTAACCCCGGGCTCTACTCGGCGGCCGTGGGCCATCACTTTGCGCGGCCAGGCAATCGTTTTTGGCCGGCACTGCATGCCGGCGGCTTCACACCGCGGTTGCTGAAGCCGTCGGAAGAGCGGGAGTTGCTCAAGCTGCGACTCGGCGTCACAAACATCGTCAACCGTGGCACGGCGACGGCTAGCCAATTGACGCCGGACGAACTGCGTCGGGGCGGCGCACTGCTGCGGCGGAAGGCCGAGCGATACAGCCCGCGGTTTCTTGCGGTGCTGGGAACCGGGGCCTACAAGCACGCGTTCAGTCGCCGACAGGTGCAGCTTGGCCGTCAACCGGAACTGTTGGGGGCGTCGGTCGTCTGGGTGCTGCCCAACCCGAGCGGGATCAACGCACACTACCAACTTGCGGATCTGGCCAAGCAGTTCCGCCAGTTGCGCGACGCAGTGGAGGCCGAAACGGCCTAGCTGGGCCGAGTGAGCAGCTTCTTGAGTTCCGGCCACTCACGGGTATTGGCGACGTCGGCCTTGGTGAGCCCGCCGCGGCGAGCTTGCTGGACGCCGCAGCGCATGAAGTCGAAGCCCTCCGGCCGATGCGAGTCGGTGCTGATGACGACGGGCACACCCATTGCTTTTGCTGCGGCACAGGCGACGTCGTCGATGTCGAGCCGCGTGGGGTGAGCGTTGAGCTCCAGCATTTTTCCATGCTCTCGACACGCACGCATCACCGCGTCGAGATCAATGTCGTACGCCTTGCGCTGCAAGAGCATCCGTCCGGTGGGATGACCGATTGCGGAGACGCGGGGATTGGCAATCGCTTCGATCACTCGTTGAGTGATTTGCTCGCGAGATTGCTGCTGGCCGTAGTGCACGCTGGCTACGACCCAGTCCGCGTGGCCCAGCACGTCGTTAGGCAAGTCGAGTCCGCCGTGTTCGAGAATGTCGACTTCGACGCCTTTGAGCGCGGTGAAATCATCGAGCCGACGGTTTAGCTTGTCGATTTCCGCCCACTGCTCGCGCAGTTTCCCGGCGTCGAGCCCGTGGGCCATCGACACCCGCTTCGAGTGATCGGTAATGGCGAGGTACTTGAGCCCGCGGGCGCGAGCGGTGTAAACCATCTCGCCGATTCTGGTTGTGCCGTCAGTCCAGTTCGTGTGCGAGTGCAGGTCGCCGCGGATGTCTTGCAGTTCAACGAGCTTCGGCAAGTGGCCGGCGTCGGCCCATTCGAATTCGCGTCGGGCCTCGCGAAGCTCGGGGGGGAACCAGGGCAGCCCTAACGTCTCGTAGACTTCCTCTTCCGTGCGGCCGGCAATTCTGGCGTCGCCGCGGAAGACGCCGTACTCGTTGATTTTCAGGCCTTGGGCCTTCGCGCGGCCGCGGAGGACGATGTTGTGCTCTTTCGAGCCGGTGAAATATTGCAGAGCGGCGCCAAACGCTTCGGCTTCCACCGCACGAAGATCGACCTGCAAGCCGGCCGAGAGCCGCAACGACATCTTCGTGTCGCCGCGAGCGATGATCGACGCGACCGCCCCGAACGAGGCCAGGTGGTTCATCACGGCGGGCACGTTGGCCGTCACGACGAGAAAATCGAGATCGCCGACGGTTTCCTTTCCGCGGCGGTAGCTGCCCGCGGCGGCGATCCGCTCCACCGCCTTGCACTCGCGCATGTGCGAGAGGATTTCCTGCACGTGCTGGTCAGCGTCAATCCAGAGAACCCGCTTGTCGGCCTCCGAAGCAATGCCGAGACCTTGCACGATGGCGGCCTCGGTCTTCGTGCCAAAGCCCTTGAGATGCTGAACCTTATGCAACTCGCACGCTTCGCGGAGTTGGTCGAGCGTGGCGACGTTTAACTCTCGGAAAAGTTGCGATGCGCGTTTCGGTCCTAGGCCAGGCACGCGTAGGATCGCCAGCACGCTTTCGGGCACCTTGGCCAGCAGTTCTTCGAGCATGGGCAGTGTGCCCGTCTCGATCAGCGTAACGATCTTTCCAGCGAGATCCTTACCGATACCTTCGACGCTGGTCAGGGACCGCTGCGGGTTAGCGATGATGTCGGCAACCGATTCCGGCAGGTCGTGAATCGTTCGAGCCGCGTTGCGGTAGGCCCTTACTCGAAACGCATTGGCGTCCTGGAATTCGAGCAGGTCGGCAATCTGGTCGAAGATGGCGGCAATCTGGTGGTTCGTCATGCCAGCGGCCAGGGGTGAGTAGGCGAAAGGGCAATGGGCGACCGGTGCGGCGGTACGTGCAACTTCAGCAATTGTACGTGCTTCGCGTGGACTTCCAAGCCCCGGCACGCAGGCCGTCACACGTGAAGTTCCACCACGTCCTGGTCCTGGAGGACATAGTCGCCCCTGACCTGGGTGCCGTCGTGCACGCCGGAGCCCCAGACGCGAGCGAACTTCAGACCCTGGAGGAAGTCCTTGTGGACCATGCCAGCCATTTCTATCAACTGGCTGCCGCGACGAAGCGTGAAAGGCCGTTCGCGGTCCGCCTCCTTGGCCGTGGGGAGCTTCGAGTAGACGCGGACAACGTCGAGCGAGTGGTAAATCGCGTCGCGCAGCCGCTCCAGACCGGCGCCATGCTTGGCGGAGATGACGTACTCGGGGAACTCCAGCGGCAACAATTCATGAAGCAATTCCAGCCGTTCGTCCGCACCCGGGGTGTCGCTCTTGTTCGGCACGAGGAACGTCTGGGTGTAGGAGAGCCCCACATCCTCCTCGTCCAAGCAGGAGGTGACGCCCAGCCGGGTCTTGGTCTGAGCAAGTCGGTCAAGGACTTCCTCGCACTGCTCGATTCCGTCGTCGCTTTCCAGATCGACGAGCAATAGAGCCAAGTCAGCGGCGCGGATCAGCCCCTGCAAATGGGTATCCATGTAATCGGCGGTGATTGGTGGCGTATCGATCAGTTGCACCGCGACGTCTTCCCACGGCATCATTGCCGGGGCCGGAACCATCGTGGTGAACGGATAAGGCGCCACCTCGGGCGTGGCCCGGGTGAGACTGGCAACCAGTTGGCTTTTTCCCGTGTTTGGGCCACCCAGAAGAATCGCTGTGCCGGCGCCCTGTCGCGGAATCCGCAGACTGCGGGGCTTTTTGCCGGAGCTTTTTTCGGCGACCAGTTCCTTCTTTAGCTTGGCGACCTTCGCTTTCAGGTCCGCCTGCAGGTGGTCGGTCCCCTTGTGCTTGGGGATTTCCTTGAGCATGACCTGGAGACACGCCAGTTCCTCTTCGAGGGTCGTGGCGCGGCGGTAGTTTTCTTCCGCCCTCAGGTATTGCTGGGTGAGATTAGCAGGCATGGCTTACGGGAAGGATACTGCTTCGTCGCAAGGTCTGCTAATAGTGTATCAAAACCGGGGGACTACTGACGCGAGGGACGCCAGCCGTCGTCCTCGGTGGCTGCGGACGTCGTACGCCACGAGGCCGTTTGAACCCGTGGGGCAGCCGACACGGCGCTGGCGACGCGCCGATTATTTGGGTCGGGCAGCGAGGGCGCGGGCATCGAGTTCTGCTTAAGATCACCGCTCTGCGGCACGCCCTGGTCGGGGCCGACGGCAGGCTTGTTGGCCCCTTCCTGGAAGGTCCTGGGCGTTTGCGTCGATGCCTCCGGGGTCGGCAGCGACGGGATCGGAGTGGGCGTGTTCGCAGGCGGCACGCCATACGGCGTTCCATTCGAAGGTGGCGGGGTGGCCGGCACTGCGGGGGTTGGTGCTGCCGGCGTTGGTTCGGGCGCCGCGAGCGGCGCGGCTCCGGCGCCGGCGCTGCACGAAGGGCACCCGCCGCCGACATTGCAACCCGCCGGGCCACAGCCCGCGACACCGCAACTCATGCAAGGGCTGTAGGCCGGAGCGGCGTACGTGACAGGAGCGGCGTAGGTGGCTTGATACGTCGTGTAAGGCACCAGACGCGTCTCGTAGGTGCCCCGCCATGGATGATACGAGGTCTGCGGGTATGCCGCCACCACTGGCATGCGGCATGTTCCGCAGCCGCCGGCGCACGGCCCGCAGGCGGCCACCGGCCGGTATGCCGCGATCACCGTGGGCCGATACAACGCGTTGTAAACGACCGACGGCATGTACTGGCAACTTTGGACGCACGGTGTGCAAGGCGTGCAAGCCGGGACGCACGCGGGACAGCATGTTGGCACGCAAGCCGGTACACATGCTGGTGCGGCCGCAGCCGGCGCGGCATATGCAGGGTTGAACGGCGGCGCGTAGGTCGTCACGGACGGCGTCGCTGGTCCGAACAGGCATTCGCAAAGCCGCGCAGCGAGGCTCTCAGTGGACATCGCTAACAATGCTGTCACGACGACACATGCGACCGTCAGGCGATGGATGGGCCGGCTGAACATATGTAACCTCCGCTATTTTCCGTAGACAATTTCACTTCATCAGACCGCGCGCCGAAAAAAGCGTCAAGCGGCGGTCATTCGCGGACGACACATTACGCCGTTTCGAGTTTGCCGACCTTGCGGCCTCTGCGCTTTGGGACAAGTCTGCGGGCCGTGCGAAAGTTGCCGGCCCGGAGCTCGCGTGCTCGGCGCCACACGCCGCCACGCAAGTACACTCATTGTAAAGCCTAGGTCAACTTTTGCCCGGAGGACGGGCGTCGACTCTCGAAAAGATCGTAAAGATCGAAGAGCATTTCGCGCACGTCGCCGCGATGACGCGCGAAACAGAGGACCAATTCTTCGTCGGTGAAGGGACGCGGCATGCCGGGCAAGAGCATGTCGACAATCCGCCGCGTCAGCGCCGGCGTTGTGCTGGTTTGAAACACCGCTGGCAGCCCGACCGAAACGTGCGCGGTCACTAGCAGGCCCCATCCGCGACGATGACAAAGTCGGCGGAGTCGCCACCGCGTAAGGCGGCGAAGTTGCTCGTAGCCGTCGATGACAAGAATCGTGAAGGGATGCAGGCGATGCCGGCGATCGGGATCCAGCGGAAGCCATCGCTCGCCATCGTGCAATTCGAGCGACAGAGGTCGCTGGCCCGCGCGCTCGAGCTCCGGAAGAAGCGATGCCAGCAGCGTGGACTTGCCGGTTCCGTGGGGCCCGATGATTTCGCCTTCCCACCGGCTCTGCCGAAGGCGTCGGACCAGCGTCCCGGCGTCGTCATCACCTGGAAACAGGAACGGCAGTGCGCCGGGGCGGGTTCGCCCCGTGCAAAAGGGATTCTCGGGCGTGAGGGACGCGGCGATGTGGGGCACGGCTTTCCTGGAAGCTAAAACGGTTTGCCGAATCCGTCCTACGACTTACTGTCGGGAACTCTATCACCCGTGCACATGGGAGGGCGACACCGCGCCCAGACGAAACTCCCTCTCGCCGACCACGTCTTTGCCCCGATGCAGGAACGCACGAACGCGGAAACACCAACGCAGCTTGATGATTTGGCCGTCATAGCTCAGGGGGCTGCGTGGTAGCACCGTGCTAAAGCGTTCGGGACGTCTTGGTTCCAGTAACTGCCCCTCCTCGGCGCGACGACGCCAGAACTCGTGCACGGCCATGTCCTCGTCGCCCTTGCCTTCCGTGCGCCAGAGGACGGATGCCTCGATCGAAGCCACTTGGCTCGAGTCCACCGATTCGATCCAATACTCGCCCGAAAGCGTCTCGCCGGGGCCGTAGTGCCGGCTGTCACCGTCAAGGACGATGACCACACTTGGTTCGTCACTCATGGCTGACCTCCGGCTGCCGGACTGATGACGACCGGAAACGCGCGGCGGTAGTGCTGCCAGCCGGCGGGTTCGCCGTCGACAACGAGCGTCCAGTTGATCTCGTTGTGTTCGGCCGCAAACGAGTGCATCGCTCGTCGCGGTACGGTAAGCTCGATCTCGGTCTCAAACGGCTGATCGACGATGTCGACATCTTCCTGGCGGAAGAGTTCCTGGCGATAGACTTCCCGCGTTTCGCTGCGGGCGTTGGTTCCTTGTCGGTAGGTGGCAGCCTCTTCGCAGACCAGTGAGACGCGGAGCAATTTGATTCGCAGCCGACCAGTTTGCGTAAGAAAAAGTCGATAAAGATCGCCGGGCTGCAAAGGATGATCGGAGATTTCGAGTCGAGTTGGTCCGATGCCTGCCGCCGTTAGCAAGCGGCGAAGAAAACAGACGATCGCCGCAATGCCAATGGCCAGGAAGGGAATCACAAAGAGCGTCAACGGCCAATCGGCATGGCCGGCAAGAAAGCCGCGGATAACGACCACGATCAAGACCGTGACCGCGCCGTTCCAAGCGACGCAGAAGGTCAACATGCCGAAGAGCGCCCAGCCTGCTGCGCCGGCCATCGGCAAGCGGAACTTCAGTTTCGTGCCAGGGCTGTTGGTCATGTCCGCGCCCTGCGGTACAAACGGATAGTCGCCGTTGTCGCCGGTGTGGAAAAGTCTTCTCGCGCTGGCGCGTCGGGCGATGGCGGCGCGGCGTTCGACCGACTTGCCCCACCGCAGCAAGGCGTAGATGAGACCGCCCGCGCCGATGATTACGAACGAGACCGGAACGGTGAAACCGACCCACACCCACCAGCCATAGCCGCGCGTCAGGACGACGAGCTGCGGATCGGATGGGTCGTACCAACAGGGGTAACGATTGTCGCGAGATCGCGTGTAGAGACGAAAGTCGTTGAGAACGGCTCGCGCGCTATCGCGATTATCGAAATAGCCGCCATGTACGTCGTAGCGGCTTTCGCTCCGCATCGACGTCTTGCCATCGATGTTGTATTCGAGCGTCAGACGTGGGGCGAAGAGCATGCCGTCCTTGCCCATCGACTCGACGATCTCCGTCTTAAGCACCTTGCAGGGCGCTTCGATGAACTCGTGGTTCACGCGCCACTCGGGCACGACGAAGGTAGAGAACAGCCAAACAAGGCCGGCGCAGCCGAGCAGCAGCAGCGCGGCAAAGAAGATGGCCTCGCCGACGCTGCCCAGCTTGGGCGAGCCGGTGCGGCGATGTCCTCGTTTTTTGCCGTAGTAGCGAAACGCGCGTGCCAAGTTCACGTCCCCAGAGATCAGAGACCGGAAGCTAGAAGTCGGAAGTCAGACAACGATGCTTCTGCCTCTCTGACCTGATCGCTCTGGCGGCCGCCGGTCATCGCGGCTGCGAGGGCGTTCTCGGTTGTGCTGCCGACGGTGACTGCGTGCCGCGGAAGAAGCCGATGCCTTCCAACGCCTTGTAGACTTCTTCGAGAGTCTTTTCACCGAAGTTGGAGATGCTCAGCAGATCGTCGCGAGTGCAGTGCAGCAGGTCGTTGACCGTAAAAATCCCTCGGTCTTCGAGGCAGTTGGTCGTGCGGACGCTTAAACCGATCTCGGCGGTGCTCATGTCGAGCTTGTTGGCGAGATCCTTTTCCTTGGTGCCTTTGGTGGGGAGCGGTATTCGGGTGCCCATGGGTTCCCTCCCAAGTCGGGGTCCTGATTGAACGGATTTAACGGCGAGACCACCCCGCCAGCGACCGGTAGTATAGCAATTCCCGCGATCTTGAGGTAGTGGCCAGGGATCGGGTTGCCAGCGGGCGGGATGGCAACCAGTGGCGGCGATTGATGGCAGCTGGTGGTGTTCGCCGCGTTCGGCCGCCCCCCCGATTGCGGGCAGGACTGGTTGCCGACCCAAACTGACCAAGGGGCAGGGCCCGTGCGTTTCAGGCACCGGCAACCCTACGCCGCTTTGGATTCCGGGCCGTCGACGGGGCGGCTGGTGATGATCTCGCCGTCGTCGCTGATGTCCTCGAAGCGAACGGAGACCTGCTTCGTGACCCCGGACTCCTGCATCGTCACGCCGTAGATGGTGTTGGCGCACGACATCGTCCGCTTCGAGTGCGTGACGATGATGAACTGCGTCCAGGCGGTGAAGTCTTTTAAGACCTGCGTGAAACGGTCGATGTTGGCTTCGTCGAGGGCTGCGTCGACCTCATCCAGCACACAGAAGGGGCTCGGCCGGCTGCGGAAGATGGCCAGCAACAGCGCCACGCAAGTCATCGTCTTCTCGCCGCCGCTTAGAAGCGAGATGCTCCGCGGTTCCTTGCCGGGCGGGCGGGCGACGATCTCCACGCCGCTGTCGAGGATGTCGACGTTTTCTTCCAAGACGATGTCGGCCTGCCCGCCGCCAAACAGATCGCGGAACAGGGTCTGGAAATGCCCGCGGACGGTCTCCAGCGTCTCTGTAAACAGCCGGCGGCTGTCGGAATTGATCCGCTCGATGATCTTTTCGAGCGAACCCTTCGCAGACGAAAGATCGGCGTACTGATCGGCCAGCGTTTTGTGCCGGGTTTCCAGTTCGTCGAGCTCATCGAGAGCTTCCAGATTAACATTGCCGAGGTTGTTGATCTTTTGCCGCAGTTCCTCGATTTCCTTTTGCACGGCCGTCCGTTCGAGCTGCTCCTGGTCGCTGGACGCCTGCTCCAGGGCAGCCAACTCGATGCCGTAGTCCTCGCGCAGCCGGTCGGCTAGTGACGTTCGCTCGTGACGGGCTTCCGTAGCGGCAATCTCTGCCGAGTGAATCTTCTCTTCAAGCTTGCGGACGCGGGCACGGAGCTTTTGGGCCTCAGCGGCCAAGGCAGCGCGGTTCTGCTGAAGCTCGGCGCGCTGTCCCGCTAGACGGACGCTGTCGCTAGCGAACGTTTCCTTGCGCAGATACAGGTCGGCGATTTCAGTCTCGGCGGCGAGAATGGCGCGGCAGGAAGCCTCTGCCCGGGTTGCACCTTGCGCCAAGTGCTCACGGGCTTCCTCAATTGCCCGCTCGCGTTCTTGCTGGCCGTCCTGAAATTGGCGCATGTGCGCGCGGAGGTTGCGAAGGCGCTCTTCGCTTTGGGCCAGCTCGATCTTGATCGCTGCGGTTCGGTGGTCGGCCTCGAGACGCCGCGATTGCAACTCGGCGAGCTGCTGGTCGAGCTGTTGGATGCCGGCTTCCATGCCGACCACGGCCGCGTCCGCGGCTTCTCGCTCCTGCCGAGTATGAGCCAGACGATGCTCGGTGGCGTCGAGTCTTGCTTGCGCGGCTTGCAGCTCGCGAACGAGCGACGCTCGCTGCTGATCGAGTTGGCTGCGCCGCTGCTCCGCGGCGGAAACGGACTGTCGGTTCTCGGCAGTGGCGGTAAGCGTATTCTGATGCTCTGCCAATCGCGAGTCGGTCAGTTGCTGGTCGGCGGCTATCTGCGTGGCCAGGGCCGTGGTTGCGGTCTCGGCTGCTTGGATAGCGGCGTCAAGATCGTCGAGCTGGACACGCAGCGCTCGCAACTGGCTCCGCCGCGAAATTAGGCCAGTCGCGACGTTCCGCGGCCCGACAACGAGCGTGCCGGAAGGCTCCAGGAGCTCGCCGGCCAAGGTGACGTAGGCCAAACCGGCGCCGACGGTGTGGGACAGCGCCAGAGCATGATCGAGCTTTTCGACAAACCACGTTCGGCCCAACAAACGGCTGGCCATCGCGGCAAATCGCGGCTCGCTTTGAACGAAGCGATCTGCGCGGCCAATGACTCCGGGCCGGCCTTCAAGATCGGGAACCGCCCCATCGCCCAACGGCAAAGCGGAACAGTTGTCCAGCCAGACGAAGCCAACCCGTCCGCCGAGGCGGCTCGACTCGGATGATAGACGATCTAGCAGCTCTCGGCTTCGGGTTGCGACGACATGCTGCGATGCGTTGCCCAGCGCGATTTCGACCAACGGCGCGACCTCGACGCTGACTTGCAGGGCGTCGGCGACCAGGCCACAGACCGTGTGGAAAACGGACTGGGCTGGATCAGCGGCGCGGCGCAGCACTTCCTTCACGCCATCGCTGACGCCGTCGTTGCGTCGGACAAGGTCGTCTAGCACTTCGGCACGCTCGGCGGCGCCGGTGCGACGCTGACGCAGTTCGGCCAATTCATTTTGGCGGGCGGCGTATTCGTGCTGGCGTCGCGTGAGCTGTTCCTTGGCCGTTTCGAGCCAGTGGGCTTGTGCCTGCACCCGATCCGTCAACTCGCTGCGACGACTGCGTAGTTCCTCCAATTCGCGTTGCACCGCGTCAAGCGATTGGTCTAGTTCCGCCATGCGCTCGGCGTCACGCTGGGCGGCGGCGCTGGCGGCGGCGGTGGTGCTTTCGAGCACACCGACCTCGTTGGCTAGCGCGCCGGCGCGACGCATCTGCTGCACGTAGGCCGCTCGGCGCTGCTCGGTCTCGTCGTGGAGCCGATCGACGAACGCAATGATCTCGGCCAGTTCATGTTCGGCGTCGGCCAGTCGCTGGCTGACGTCGCGGTGGTTCTCATCGGCCGCCTCGACCGCCTGGACCGTTTCACGCAACTGCTGTTGAAGGTCGCCGGCCTTGGCGCTCATCGTGGTCAGTTGGCGCCGGTAGCGAGCGAGTTCCTCGTCGAGCTCGACACCGCGGTTACGCTCGTGCTCAACAGCCGATTCGGCCGCAGCGATGCGCTCGCGGTTGGTGGCCATCTGAGCCTCCGCCTGACGCAGTTCCTCGCTCAGGGCGGCGGCCCGGGAGTCGGTTTCGAGAAGTTCAGCCTCGGTCTTTTCAGCCTCGGCCACGCCGGCATCGCACTGCTCGGTGAACGCCTGCAACTCGGTCTCGATGCCGGTAAGCTTCTCGGTGAGGTGTCTCCAGTCGACCTGGGCCACCTGCGTTCGCAATTCCTGAAGGCGATCGGTGTGTTCTTTGTAGCGGCGGGCTTTGCTCGCCTGGGCGCGGACGCTCCGCAGCCGGTTTTCGACCTCGTCGACGATGTCGGCCAAACGCAACAGGTTTTGATCGACCCGTTCGAGACGTCGGAGCGCCTCAATCTTCCGGACCTTGAAGCGGCTGATGCCGGCCGCTTCCTCGAAGATGATGCGGCGATCGCGGGGCGAGGATTGCAGGAGGCCGTCGACTTTGCCCTGCTCGATGACGCTGTAGGCTTGGGTGCCCATCCCCGTGCCGGAAAGCAAATCGCGGATGTCGCGGAGCCGGGCGGGATTGCGATTGATCAGGTACTCGCCTTCGCCGCCACGGTAGACGCGGCGGGTGATGTGGACCTCGGGGGCGTCGATCGTCAGCAGGTGCTTCGAGTTGTCGAGCGTCAGCGTGATCTCGGCGGTGTTCAACGCGCGGCGGGCGCCGGAGCCGTTGAAGATCACGTCGGCCATCTCGTGGCCGCGGAGACTCTTAACGCTCTGCTCGCCGAGCACCCATTTGATAGCGTCGACGATGTTCGACTTGCCCGAACCGTTCGGCCCGACGACGACCGTGATGCCCGGCGGAAACTCGAACCGGGTATGGTCGGCGAAGCTCTTGAAACCGACGATGTCCAGGGCCTTAAACATAGGCGTCACCGAGGCAATCTCATCGCGAGGCGGCAAATCGCAAATGCTTCGAAAACTCGCCGCCTGCTAGCGTCTTGCCTGTTGAGCGTTACCGTCCGAACATTTTGGAAAAGAAGCCCTTCTTCGGTTTTTCTTCTTCGTCGTCCGTGTTGTCGTCCGCCTTCTCGCTCGCGCCGTGATTCGCCCCAGGTTTATCGAACAATTCGGGCGATGGACTGGCCGGCGTGGCGGTCTTCTTAGGCGAATTGTCGGCCGACCGACGCCCCGCTGCTTCCGACGTGTCGGAATCATCGGCGGCCATGCGGTCATAGGATCGCCCAGCTTCGGGCAGGGCGTCCACCTCGAGCCGCGACGCCACCGCGCCAAGCTTCATCGCTTCTTCGAGGGCTTGGACCACATCGGGGTACGTTCCGCCGAGTTCGACAATCGCGCGAATCACGTCGTCAAGGCGAGTGGAAACCGTCCGTTTTTGATCGCCGTCCGCGACGGAGTACTTGCTCACGCAGATATCACCTTCCGGCGAGCTCTTGAGCATGATCTCGTTGCCGGCGTTGATGAGCACGGGCACTAGCAGCCGCTGATCGGCGCCAAACAGAACGATCTCGGCCAGCCGATTGCGAGTCAGGTGGATCATTGGCGGGCCGGCCACGTCCAGCACGTGATAGTGGAACTGGTCGCCGAGGATCTCGCCCTTGACCAAGGGGTCTTTGTCGTTCATCGCCCAGAGAGCGCGGAACGCACCGTAGCGGGTCTCGGCGCTCGGCATCGAAAGCAGATCGCGGAGTTGGCTATAGGCGGCAAAATCCTGCATGGCGCTCAAGGCCGTCAACGCAAAGACGCGGAAGGCGGGCTGCTCGCGGGCGATTTCGCCGAGCGGCTCCGCAGCCTCGCGACGATCGAGATAAGCGAGGGCCTCGGCGGCATAGAATCGCACTTCCGGGTCTTTCGATGCGACGCCCTTCAACAAGGTGTCCATGCCCTCGGTGCCAAGGGCTTCGAGTTGCACCGCGGCCTCGGCCGAATCGTTAGGATCGAGCAACCGCCGTTCAAGCGAGGCAATCCGGCCGGTGCGCTCCGTGGCCGACTCGGACAGCGGAATCGACCGAACGACCTGCATGTAGCGGGCGATGTTGTCTTTGTAACGTGGATGAAGCTGCAACTCGACGAGCTGGTCATCCACAGCCTTGGCCATGCCGATTTTCACACCGTTCTTCATGGTGTGGAACCGTTTGTTCACGGCGTTGGCCACCTTCGAGTTGTACATGGCGTGCTGGAGCCGCGACTTCACGGCGGCGGGATCCGGCTTCGAATCGTCGAGGGCGTTACGGTGCCCCTTGGTGAGCACGAGGCCCAGGGGCCGGTTCTTTAGACAGACACCACCGCCAGGAATGCGGCCACGGCAGAGCGCGAGGCGGTCCGTCTTGTCGGCCGTTGGATCGACCAATACGGGACCCTTGGCCAGCGCTAGGAGATTGCCGCCGAGCACACGGCTTTGGTGCGATTCATTTTCCACGACCCGCATTTCTTTCAGGCGAGTCTCGAGCAGGAATCCGCCACGCAGGCTCTTGGTGTCACTCTGCGAGGGAACGCGAAGCTCGATGTCGAAGCGGTCGCCTTTTTGGATGCCCGGCCGCAGGTAGCCCTGCATCATGACGAGCGAGACGTCGCCCGAGGCTAAAACGGTGTCGGGGTTGGCAATGCCGCGGATCTGCATTTCTTCGACCAACGCAGCCCTTTGCGGCGAGGGGCTTGGGTCAGAGCCCGTGCCGCGAAGGCCGGTGATCAGCCCAATGGCCTCGACGCGAACCGGCCAGACGCCGGTTGGCACCGCAATGTCGCCAATGAGCCGCGTTTGGGGCTCGTCGGAGTTCGATTCGTCCGGGCTTTGGGACCGCATCGTCCCGTTAAACCACGAACATCCGCCCATGCTCAGTGCGGCGGAACCGCAGGCCAACAGGAGAAAATGCCGACGTTTCATGCTTCCCTGCACTCCATCTCGGACGAGAACGCGAATCGGAGAAAAGACCGGGCGGCAGGCGCGCAGCCGACGGCCCGGGATCACCGCGGTCGCGAAGAATAGCGAGTCAGGCGGCGGGAATCAAGCCGAGGATTGAGGTCAGCGCGAAAAGATGGCGAGAATGCGAAAGCCAGGATGACCGGTTCCTCCGCTCGCTCACGGAGGATCGTAGCCGCCGCGGTTCCACGGATTGCAGCGGAAGATCCGCCAAATACCGCGGAGCGAACCCAGAAGGACTCCGTACTTTCGTACCGAGCCAATAAAATACTCGCTGCAACTCGGCTCAAACCGGCACCGCTGGCCCAGCATCGGGCTTAGCGTCCACTGATAGACCCGCACAAGGCCGATGAGCAGCAGGCCGGGGAAGCGAAAGAGCAAATGCGGGACTTTGCGATACCAGGGCATTGCGCTGAGCAACGGGTCGTTACGAGGGCGTCAGTTTCGGGCCACGCGTCCGGCCAGCCGGACTAGTGATTCCTGCAGGGAGACCAGCGGCGGTGGGACGGAGACACGGGGAACCACGATCAGATCCACGCCTGGCGGCAACTGCTCGCGGCTTAGCCGGAAGGCCTCCCGCAAAAGACGCTTCCAGCGGTTGCGGACCACCGCGCCGCCAAGCTTCCGCGATGCGGAGAGACCCAGCCGCGGGTACGGCAGTCCGTTGGGATGGCCAAAGACCAAAATGGACGGACACGCCGCGCTTCGGCGACGGCGGTATGCCCGCTGGAAGTCGCCGGTGTTGCGGATTCGGTACTGGGGTAGGAAACGCTGGTCGGGCATTACGTTCACATCCCGCCGTAAAGCCACGATTGTTAGTCGCGGCCTTATCGTTACCACCGCAGGTCGCCGCGGGGGTTCTCGGCATAACGCTGATCGATGTCGCGGATTGTCTGTCGATCCGCTTCGCTAAGCTGCTTAGGCAAGACGATTTGGATCTCGGCCATCAGGTCGCCGGCGCTGCCGTTCTTCGGCGCGACGCCATGTCCCTTGATGCGCAGCTTCGTCCCGCTGGAGGAGCCCGGCGGAACACGGACGGCAACGGTGCCGCGCGGCGTCGGCACATCCACCTTAGCGCCGGCCGCAGCCTCGCCAAGTGTTACGGGCACGCGGACGTAAAGCTGATTGCCGCGACGGTGGAAAAATGGATGTGGCGCGACGCGGATGGTTAGGATAATATCTCCCGGCGTTCCGCGACGGGCGGGCTGGCCGTGACCACGGATGCGGATCTTCTTGCCGTCCTCGATGCCCGGCGGAATCTTGACGGCCAGCGTTTCGGTTTTGCCCTGGGGGCGCTGCACAGCGATTTGGACTTCGCCGCCCGTGATGGAGGTGGTGAACGGGATTTGCAGTTCCTGGGTGACGTCTGCGCCGTGGTTCGGGGCCTGCTGAGCGCCCGATGGTCTATTGCGGTACTTCCCCGCGGCGCGGCGGAACTGGCCGAAGAGATCGCCGAGCCCGCCGGGCATCTCTTGGCCATAGCGCTCGCCAAGGAACTGACTCAGGTCGATGTCTTCGACGCCGAAACCCCCAGGACCAGCTCCACCGCTCGGTGCGCCGCCGGGCGCCCACGACCAAGTGTAGCCGCCTTGGGGCTGAGGACCGCCGGGGCCGGCCGTCTCGAAGGAACTGCCGTAGCGGTCGTACATCTCCCGCTTCTCGGGATTATTCAAGACGTCGAACGCGGCCTGAACCTTCTGGAATTTCTTCTTGGCCGTCTTGTCGCCCGGGTTCATGTCCGGGTGGTGTTTCCGCGCGAGTTCCCGATAGGCCTTTTGAATTTCGGCCGGAGATGCGTTTTTTGGCACACCCAGAATGCCGTAATAGTCTTCCGCCATGCCCCAATTGTAAGGACCAGATGGGGCGTTCAGCAAGACGGCCCGACAGCGGGGCTTCAGACAAAAAAGGCGGCCGACACCTTGTCGACCGCCAAATAAGTCGGAAATTGCGTTGTGCTGCCGCCGTCCGACGACGGACGCTACTGACGGTCGATAAACACGTCCTCGCCCAGCCGTCGTTGCGCGGCCACTCCCAGTTCATTCAAACGCCGCCGCCGGCCGACAGCGTGCCAGGGGCTGACGTTTTCCAACTCCGGCATGATCTCGATCAGTTGCGCGATCATCGTCTGGGCCATTCGCCGAATCGATTCTTGTTTGGCTTGCTCGCGAATTGCCAGCACCGTTTTCATAAGCCGCACGAGTTGCGAGCGTTCGAGCACCGGCGAAGAAAGGCCGTCGCCAGCCTCGATGAGCAGCTCGGCGACAGGCACCTCCAACACTCGCTGCCAGGCATACAGCACGCTCAACGGCAAATCGGTCGTCTCGCATTCCTGTTGTCGCACCTGGTCGATGTCTACGTTCATTCGCCGCGCCACGGTGCGGCGAGAAAGGCCTTGCAGCCGGCGCGTGGAGGCCAATCGCTGCATTGGTCGGCCGGTCGATGCCGGCAGGGGCACGTCATTGGGCGGTCCCAAGCCCGTCGACAAACAATTGCCAGTACTCATGATGGCACTGCCTCTCCCTGGTTCACGGTCCGAAGTGAACCGGCAAGAAATGGAAGAAACGAGAAGAATGAGTCACACGCTCGGCGATCAGACTCCCGCGACCGACCGGGAGCGGCCGGACGCCTTCTTTGAGCGACGTCGCTTGCCCGCCAAACGTCGCGCCGAGGACTGGCCCGGTGGCTTGTTGCCACGGGGTGGCGCGCTGCCGTATTTGCTGGCTCTCACGTCAGCCGCATACTGACAGTCGCCACCGGCAATTCATATTACTCCTAGTCCGGACGAATGCAAGTAGCGCCCGTGGGTGACCCAGGCGAGCGGCCTGAAACGCAGCATGCCAAACGGGCCTGAAGAAGTGGGTGGAGGGGTTCTCGGGAATGACCCTTCCATGCAAGACAGTTTTGGCCGAGAAGCTCCCCCGCCCTCCCGGACACCCGCTACTCGCCCAGAACGAAGTCCTTCACGCGGCGGAGATAATTGGGCTGTGCGGGCCGGCTGGGAATCAGCCGGTACGGCTCGGGCCGTCGCTCAAGCACCGAGAAACCCTGTTCGTTGTCCCGCAAGAGCACCGTCTGGCCGCGGCTGCGTCTCAGCCCGCTGCGGATCGCGGCATCCTGGCCCAATGGAGCGGCGTGACGGATCAACCGCACCTGTGGATAATCGCGCGTCAGCTCGTGCGCAACCTCGCTGGTGGCGTCGGTCGAGCCATCGTCGATGATCAGCAGTTCAAATGGTTCGCCAGAGTCTGCCACGACATCGAGGATTTCGTGCACGTTCTGGTGCAGGGTCGCTTGGGCGTCCTTTACCGGCAGCAGGATGGAAACCGAGCGTTGCACAAACGGGTCCTTTCGTGCAGGGAAATCAGGTTGCCACGCTGGAAATACATTTCGGCCGCCGTCGGAGACGACAATCAATCGGATGTCGCCGCGGGACGTCTGGCGGGCCGACGAGAGGCCGACTATGCTGAGATTCCCTTGAGTATCGGTGGTAGCGACAGGGATATTGTGAAAAACATCTAGAAATTCGAGGACACCCGAATGGCCGCTGAACTGCAACTTGCCGCCGCTCTTGCCAAGCTTGGCTTCGAACTGCCGGCAGCCCCCGAAGCGAAGGGGCTCTACCAATCCGTTGTCACGTCGGGCAGTCTCCTCTACACCTCCGGCCATTTGCCCGTTGACGCTTCGGGCAAGCTAATCGTCGGGCGACTCGGTGCAGACCTAGACGTGCAGGCCGGTTACCGGGCCGCGCAATGGGCGTGTCTCAACATTCTGGCTTCGTTGCGCAAGCACCTGGGCAGCCTCGATCCTGTGCGTCGGGTGGTCAAAATCCTTGGTGTAGTCAACTGCACCCCCGACTTTACGCAGCAGCCGGCCGTCATTAACGGCTGCAGTGAATTGCTGGCTGATGTTTTCGGCCGAGAGGCCGGCGTTGCCGCACGCAGCGCCATTGGCGTCGGCTCTTTGCCACTCGGCGTACCAGTGGAAATCGAGGCGGTCTTTGAGATCTGATGTTCGGCGATGCCTAGCAGCCCAAAGCCAGACGCACCTCCATTGGGTTGTCTGCTAGCGCGGTCGCCTTGCCTGGCTCACGAGAAAGAACCGCGACCTTCCGCAATAAGCTGCGGCCAACCTCGTTTACAATCGTAGGCATGGCCGAGAAAAGCTGCAACTCTGACGAGGAGCTGTTTGCAACCTGGGTCCGTGAACACGGCCGGGCGGTGCGTGGATTCTTGCTGGCGATGGTGCGACGGCCCGACGTGGCCGACGAGCTAAGTCAGGAAGTCTTCTGCCGCGCCTGGCAGGCCCGGCAAAGGTATCGCGAACAGGGCAACGCTCGGGCGTACCTGCTACGAATCGCCGACCGGCTGGTGTGCGACCACGGTCGGCGACGCAAGCCGTATGTGCATTTGAACGACGACGGCTGGCAGATTCATGAGCCAGTCGACCCCGCAAGGGGACCGTCGAGTGCGGCCATCGTGGCCGAGCATGTCGAACTACTTTCGGCGGCGTTGGACCGGCTTTCACCGTCGCAGCGCCGGGTGCTGCTGTTGAGATATTACGGACAGTTGACTTTCGCCGAGATCGCCACGGAGACGGGTATCCCGTTGAACACCACCCTGAGTCATTGCCGGCGAGGTCTGGAGGCCTTGCGCGCACTGCTGGTGGAGGAAAGTCCATGAGCAAACAATGCAACGAACTGCAACGGATGCTGGAACTGGCGACTGCCGAACAAGACACCGCACAGGTTGATCTCGATCCGGAGACAGCGTCATTTCGCGATGCGTGGTTGGTCTTTGGCCAACTGTTGGAATCGAGTCAGTCGACGTTCGAGCCCGCAGCGGACGTGTGGGTTAGGCCTCGAACCAAGCCGCGAGGTCGTTGGTTGTTGTCAGCCGCGGCTGCATTGGCGGCCTCGCTGCTGATCGCGGCCGTCTGGCTTTCCGCGTTCCAGTCGAAGCAGATAGCCAAGGTCCAGCAATCAACGCCTCACGTGGTGCAGGTTGCCAACCTGCCAGTGACGTCGTCCGGGATCGTGACAACCGGCTCCAAATGGGACGACTCCTGGGACGACCAAGTCGCGCAGGTAGGACAAAGCGTGCTGTATGCTCACCAAGACCTGTACGCCAGTTCTGAACCGGCGCGGGCCGTCCAATACGGAATCGAGCAGGTGCGGCAAGACGTCGACGATAGCAAATTGTAGAGTCGCTTTTTTCCATCATCGCACACTAGCCCGGCGCACAGGCGAGGGCGTTCGGGTTGCTGCCTTGGCCGGAGCTTCGGGCTAGTGCTGTACACATTCGCAGAGAGGAGAGAGGAACCATGACGAGAAGGATGTGTTTCGTTGCTCTAGCAGCAGCCCTGGCATTGGGCCTGCTTTGCGTGAAGCCGGCCACGGCGGCCGATGATCAGAACCAGAAGGTTGCGCAGGACTCCCGCTGGGATGACGGCGGCCCAATCGCCAAGGCGCCAAGCGGCCAATTGGCACAGCGAGGGCCAGACGGCTTCGGGCCTCCGGGTCCGCCACGTGACGGGGACGATGATCGACCGATGCCGCCACCGGGCAAGCGTGCGGATCGCGGTCAGCCGCGTGACGGAGGCATGGAGCGTCCGATGGGACCGCACGAAAAGCGTCGCGGTCCTGGCTTTGACGATCGACAGCCGATGGGCCATGACGGTCCGAAGGACGGCCCCGGCGCCGATCGCGGCCAACCAATGGGTCCGCCGCCTGAGGGTGGCCCGTTGATGGGCGGTCCTCGTCCCGAGGGTCAATTTCCAGGGCTGCCGTTTGGACCCCATGGCGATTGGCAATCGCTTGAAAAGAAGGATCCCGAATTGTTCGCTCTCCTGAAGAAGGACATGGAGATGGAACGCAAGACTCGGGAACTGGTTCGCGACTACCGTCAAGCCTCCAAGGACGACCGCGACAAGATCAAGCAGCAGATCGAGGAGCAGGTCGCCAAGCATTTCGACGTCCGGCAGCAACGCCGCGCTTTGGAGTTGAAGCGACTGGAGCAGGAGTTGCAGGGACTCCGCGAAAAAATGGACCGCCGCAGCAAGGCCAAGAAGGAAATCGTCGACAAGCGAGTTTCCGAGCTGACTGGCCAAGGCGACGATCTTGGGTTCTAGCTGGCTGAAGAGGCCGCCCCTCTTCGCGGGGACCGGGAACTCGGAGAGGGGCTCGGCCAGCAACTCGTGCTCCGCACAAACGCCAGCGATTTGCCATTCATCCGGTGCTCCAGACGCGGGGCGGAAGCGAAACGGTCGCCATCCCGCCCCGCGTTATTTCTTGGCGAGCTAGCAGACTTGTTGGTGCACGTCGTAAAACCACCCTAACCGTTTCAGCCGTTCCGCAAGGAATTGACTTCGCTGATTCGCGCTAGCAGAATTGACCGTCCACTGGATGCTGAAGCGTCCAGTTCTCTTGACGCCGTCCACATACACACACCGCCGCAATCAGCCGACTGTTATGACCGCACCCTGGATCACCTATCGTCCGGCCCTAAAGGTGCTCGATTGCACGGTGCGCGATGGCGGCTTGATCAACGACCACACATTCGACGACAGTTTCGTCCGCGCGATCTATGAGGCGTGCGTGGCCGCCGGCATTGACTACATGGAGGTCGGCTACAAGGCCTCCCGAAAGCTGTTCAACGGCGGACAGTTCGGCGTCTGGAAGTTCTGCGAGGAGGACGACCTGCGGAGGGTCGTGGGCGACAATCCGACGCCGCTCAAACTGGCTGCCATGGCCGACGTCGGACGCGTCGACTGGCGGACCGATATCCTGCCCAAGAACCAGAGCGTTTTGGACATGATCCGCGTCGCGTTTTACGCGCATCAGGTCTCCGAGGCGGCCGACATGATCCGCGACGCCGCGGACAAGGGCTACGAGGTGTCGGCAAACCTGATGGCCGTCACAACGGTCACCGAGACCGAGATCGACCAGGTGCTCGACGTTCTTTGTCAGACGCCGGCCGCCGTGCTCGTCGTGGTCGACAGCTACGGCGCTTTGTACGCCGAGCAAGTCGAGTTGCTGGTGAAGAAGTATCTGGCAGCGGCGAAAGCCGTGGGCAAGGAAGTTGGCTTTCATGCCCACAACAACCAGCAATTGGCCTTCGCCAACACGATCGAGGCGATCATCCAAGGATCGAACTATTTGGATGCCTCGATGGGAGGCCTGGGCCGCGGCGCTGGCAACTGCCCCATGGAGCTGCTGCTGAGCTTCCTTCGCAATCCCAAGTTCCGCATACGGCCGCTCTACAAGGTGATTCAGGAGCGGTTGCTGCCGCTAAGCCGGCAGGTCGAGTGGGGCCCGTACGTGCAATACAACATCACCGGCCAGTTGAATCAGCATCCGCGCGCGGCGATCGCCGCGCGTGCCGGCGAGAAACGCGACGACTACATCGATTTCTACGATAAGCTGACCGGCGACATCTGATCGCAACGCGCGCTGCGTACAGAACCGTTCAAACGATGGCAAGGACGCCGCCATTGCCGGCGCCTAGCCGCCGAAGATTCCCGTGGCGTACCAGACGCCGTCGTCGCCGCGTTTCATGTCGTAGCCCGAGTATGTGTGACTACTGCGGACGGCGTCCCAGTGGCCGGACGAGGAACGCCACGAGCGGACGCACTCGATCGCGGCTTCGACGAGGTGTTCGCCCGGCCAGCTTTGGGCGCAGACCTCGCGGGCGCCAAAGCCGCCCGGCAGCCGGGAAATAATCCGCTGGAAACGGGACTCCCAGGCGTGATGGCCCAAGAGCCGGATGTCCGCCTGATATTGTGAGTGGCTTTCCGCCTCCTCGGACAACTCAGCCGACAGGTCCCCGTCCGCGCTGGCCGGCTTCTCCGGATGGGTGCGCACGGCGTAGACCAGTGTTCGCTGAGTTAAAGTGCCGGAAGGGAGTGTCAGAATCACCGTCATTTGCTCAGGGGTGTAGCAGAGCGTTTCGGTGATGGGAAACATACTTACAATCGCGCCTCGCAACGGCTCCTTCCGGGCGCGGAAGTCGACGATGGCGATGCCGGGGCTGCCGTGCATTTCCGAAAACGCCTCCTGCTCCAGAAGCACCACGTCCTTGCCATGCATCTTAATCTTGGCCGTCAGCGGCAGCTTGACGCAAACATACTCCCGCAGCTTGCTGGTCACCTGCGGGTCCCGAAGCGTCTCCTCTCGGAAATTTCGGCTCGGCTCGGCTTGCTCCCCGTCGCAGAAATAGATCAGCAGCATGGCATTGCGACGATCCGCCTCGGCCATCGCCAGGGCGTAATCCTTGTGCCATGTGATGGCAAGGCGGGCATCCTGGATGCTTGCTTGTCCGTTAGGGGCTACCTGATCGGCGGCCAGCGCCGCAGGCGCTCGGAGAGCCGAAATCGCTCCAACGCAAAGGCACAAAAACAGTGTCTGACGATATTTAGAGCACAAAGCGACCTCCTTCGGGCGGGCCCGATTGTTACAGGGACTCGTTACCAACCCGTCCTTGGGGGAGTCTTCCAGAGCGTTCCCGTCTCCGGACGACGCACGCGATCAGACTACCTTGTCGGTCCTAACACTTCTGTTGTGGTTATGACCGATACTTGGTAAGCTACGCAGGCTCACGCATTCTTGCCGGCTTTCCCGAAGAGGTGGTTTCGGTAGAAAATGCCGGCGGTTGGCGAAGCGGCAATTATGGCAAGCGGGGGTTTTCGGGTCTATAACCCGGGCTTCGAAGCAGGTCCCCCCCAGCACGAAGGAGCAGTTCGATGCAGTTCGGCACGGCGCGTCGGGTGCGGACGGTTCTCGTATCGTTGGGATTTTGCGCCGCGGCTGCCTTCGCGCCGCGCGCCGGCATCGCCGGAGGAGCACCAACATCGGAAGGCCTCGCAGCGGCCGCAAAGGCCGCCAAAGCCGCGTTTCGCCCGATCGACCGGTCTGATGTCGAAGAGTCTAAAGCCGCGTTGCTAGAAGCCTTAGATCGTTTGGATGGGCGTCTCGGTCAGGCCGGACCCAACGGCGACGACTGGCGCAAATGGCTCTTGTGGGATCAATTGCAGGATCAGTTGAGCAGTGAAAGACAGCCCGACAAGGCCGTGCTGCGGCGCGTGCTTACCCGCTACCGTCCAGACCATGACGGTCTTGAGTTGGTTTGGTTCCTCGATGTTCAACGAGCCTTGCACAACTACCTTGCGATGCTCGGCGCGGTCGACAATCCGGCCGTGAAGAATGAGTTCGAGGAAAGAATGGATCGACTGGCCAAGACGCTGGAGGAATACCAGGTCAAGCCGACTACCGAGGACGCCGTTGTTATTAGCGAGACAGTCCGCTTCCTGCAGGGCGCCCACCAGACTCCCAGGCTGGTCCGTGCGATCGAGCGAGAGCTGGTCCATCCGAACGTGATTGTCGATCTCTCCCCGCAACTGGTTGGCGCCGGCTTGGTCGAGTGCGTCGATGACACGATGCCGGTCGAGGACTGCATTCTCGGCACCGCTATCTATGGAATGGCCCGCACTGTCGGCCAAACTCACACCGAGTTGGTCCCGAGCCGGAACGTGGGCATCTTGGACACAATCTTCTGCGGGGTCACCCACTCGAACAACATCGGCTATCACGGCAATATCACGATCTGCAGCACGGCCACCGTCGATCTAGTCGCCCGAAAGCGGCTATGCATCAATGCCGAGGGCTTGTGGACCGAGCCGGCCGTTTCTTCTGCAACAGTGTCCACGGACATTGGCGACATCCAGTCACGCAAAGGCCGTCGGATGATCGAGCGGATGGCCTGGAAAAAATCGGACAAACTGAAGCCGGAGGCCGAGTGTATTGCGGCCCGCCACGCCGAATCGCGGCTCAACCAGCGGATCGACGAACGGGCCGAAGACCCGCTCGAGCAGGCCAATCAGAAGTATGTCGAGAAGTTCTACCGTCCGTTCAGTGAGCGGAAGCTCTTCCCGCAAACGCTCCGGTTCAGCACCATGCCGCAGGCGTTCACGATTACCGCCGTGCAAGCGGGCGGCGGCAAGGTGGCGGCTCCCTCGGCCCCGCCGGCCGTGGCGGCCGAAGGCTCGGATATGACCCTGCGCCTCCACGAATCGATGATCAACAACTTGGCCTTCGACGCCTTGGCCGGACGTACGATCCATGAAAAGAAGGTCCAGACGATGGCCGTCGATCTGCTCGGCTATCTCCCCGACAGAATGAAGGGTGATGACGACGGCAAACCGTGGGCGATTACCTTTGCCCCGCGCCAGCCGGTCTCGGTCACATTCGCAGACAACGGTTTTCGGGTAACCCTCCGAGGCGCGAGGTATTTCAAGGGAGAGGATGCCTACCCGGCCATGAACATCTCGGCCATCTACAAGATTGACAGATCGGTCGAAGGGAAGATCAAGGTCGTGCGTCAGGGCGGGATCGAAGTCTTTCCGCCGGGCTTCGTCCCAGGCGGCGAAAAGAAGCTTTCCGGTCCCCAACAGGTCCTCCGCAAGCTCCTCGAAAAGCGATTCGCGAAGGTCTTCGAGCCCGAGTTCCTCGGCGAGGGCCTCACTTTGCCGGGCAAGTGGAAGTCGTTCGGCAAGTTGCTTGCCGCCGGCGTCACCTGCGACGACGGCTGGCTATCGGTTGCCTGGAAGCGAGCGGCGGTATCGCCAAAGGTGGCCGCAGCCAAGTAGATTAATGGAGGTCGCGTCGTTCCCGCCCCACGCGGGAACGGCCGGCCGCTAGCTTTACCCACCTCTTCTATTCTGCCTCGACAACAACGGGCGGTCAGCCGCGGACCGCGCTCGTGGTCTGCGCCTTCTCCGAAGCGTCCACGGCAAGCTGCCGAAACACCCCGTACGCTGTCTCGATCCTCGCAGCATCGGTCGCCAACGATTCTTCCACTGCCGATCGGCGTCAGGCCGCAGTGCTTGTGGTGGTCTGCGCAGGGCTGGCAAGGTGGAGTAACGGTGTAATGTTTGCCGGTTCTGTGATTCTGTCAAAGTCTGCTGAATGCGCTGCCGATAACAAGTTTGCCGATTACTCCGTCTGGAGTCACGCGCGGATTGCGCTGGTTCTGGACGGGGTAGGCGGCGGGGGGGAAAACGATGAAAGCCACTTGTCCCGCAGGTAGCGGCAGGCACGGATGCTTGCCCTACAGAACAGGATCGCAGGCTTATGAGTCGGCAAGCCCCCTGGATCAATCTCACGGCCATCGTCCTGCTGGTCGCTACGGTCGGATGTCAACCGCAGATGCCGTTCTACTTGAAGCAAGTCGACGGCGATTTGGGCCACTACATCGGCGTGGCGACGGAAATCGAGCAGCCGGCCGTTGATGCCGACCGGTTGGCCGACGTCAGCGAAGCCATCGAGCCGTTCTCTCTGCGAAACAAGAAACCGCAGGAGGTTTGGGACGTAACGCTTGAGGAAGCGATCCAGACCGCGCTAAAAAATAACAAGGTCATGCGGACCCTTGGCGGGCAAGCGGGCCCGCCGGAATACATCCTCCGCAACCCCGAACTCGTCCCGACGACCTACGATCCTGCTCTGGCCGAGAGCAACCCGCGGACAGGCACCGAGGCCGCGCTTGCACAGTATGACGCCCAGCTCAGCGCCAGTGCGACATGGGAGAAACGCGATCGGCCGGAAAACATCAACGCCTCCTCCGCGCTGTTCTACCCGACCGTCGATCGGGAAGACTTGGGCGTCTTTCAAGCCCGCTTGCAGAAAACGGCGGCAACCGGCGGCACGTTTGCCGTGACGCATAACGTCGACTATGCGTTGACGAACAATCCGACGCGTGCCTACTCGGCGGACTGGAACGTCAATCTCGTCGCCGAATTGCGGCAGCCGTTGTTGCAGGGCGCTGGCGTGCAGTTCAACCAGATCGCGGGCGTCGGCGCGACGCCTGGCGTCTACAACGGCGTCGTGTTGGCGCGGCTCAACACCGACGTCGCGTTGACCAACTTCGAGATGGGTGTGCGCAATCTGGTCAATGACGTCGAGAACGCGTACTGGGAATTGTACTACGAATACCGCAGCCTGGACGCTGTGATCGCCGGCCGCGACAGCGCCTTGACCACATGGCGGAAAATCTACACGCTCTACCGCGTCGGCGCGAAGGGCGGCGAAGCCGAGAAAGAAGCTCAGTCTCGCGAACAGTACTTTCTGTTCCGCAGCACGGCCGAGCAGTCGCTCAACGCCCTTTACGTGGCCGAAGCCCGGCTGCGTTATCTGATGGGCTTGGCCGCAACCGACGGCCGCCTGATTCGTCCCAAGGATGAACCAACGACGGCTCGCGTCACGTTCGAGTGGCACGATGTGCTTTGCGAGGGCTTGGCCCGCAGCCCTGAACTGCGGCAACAAAAGTGGATCGTGAAACGCCGCGAGTTGGAGCTCATCGCCTCGAAGAACTTCCTGCTGCCCCGGCTCGACGCTGTTGCCCAGTACCGGTGGCTCGGTCTTGGCAATCGATTGGACGGCGCCGACTCGCTGGACGTGAACACGTTCCTCTCCGGACCTCCGTATACCGATTCGAATGCCTACCGAACGATGACCTCCGGCGAATTCCAGGAGTGGCAGGTGGGTTTCCAAGGCCAAATGAATCTCGGCTTCCGTCGTGAGCACGCTGGCGTCCGCAATGCCGAGCTGCAATTGACGAAGGAGCGGACGATTTTGCAGGAAGGCGAATTGGAGTTGTCGCATCAGTTGGCGTTCGCCATTCGCGACATGGAAACCAATTACGTCTTGAGCCAAACGTCGTTCAATCGCCGGATTGCCGCCCAGCGGCAGGTCGAGGCGGTGGCCCAGGCGTATGAAACCGACACGATTACTCTTGACGTTCTCTTGCAGGCTCAGCAGACCTTGGCACAAGCGGAAAGTGACTATTACCGGCGATTGGTTGATTACAACCGGTCGATCGCCCAGGTCCACTTTCGCAAGGCCTCGCTGCTGGAGTACAATGGAGTCTACTTGGCTGAAGGGCCTTGGCCGGGCAAAGCGTACTTCGATGCCCGTCGCCGGGCCAGGGCCCGCGAAGCCGCCACGTACATGGACTACGGCTTTACGCAGCCTCGCGTGCTGAGCCGTGGGCCGATTGAGCAGCACGCCGACGCGGGTCTGCCGGCACAAGGCGGTCCGTCGGGATCGACGCCGGCTCCCGAAGCGGTGCCGACGCCCGAGGCTCAGCCGACTCCGGCCGAGTCGTCGCCGGCAACCAAGACGCCGGCCGAGGCAGCTCCGTCGAAGCCGGTTCCGGCCGAGCCCTTGCCAGCCGAGTCGGTTCCGGGCGAGCCTCCGCTCAAGCCGGCGCCGCAGGCGTCGGCCAGGGCAAAGGCCCAGTCGCAGGCAGTGGCTGCTGCAGATTGGCAACAAACGCAGCGGCAACAACCGAGTTGGCAATTGACGCCGCGACCGAACGCCGCACGGCAGGTGGTTCCGACCAGTTGGTCAGCCGCCGAGAAGGGCAGTTCCAGTGAATCTCGCGAAAATCCACCGCTTGCTCCAACTGATCGGCTTACTTCAGGCGGGCAGGGGATACAACGCTGACGCGCTAGCACAAGCTTGCGGCGTCAGTCGGCGGACCGTCTTCCGCGATGTCGACTTGCTCCGTCAGTCGGGTGTGCCGGTGGCGTTCGACGAGCTTCAACAGTGCTACCGCATCCCCGGCGCGTGTCTGCTGCCGCCGACCAATTTCACGCCCGAGGAGGCGATGGCGCTGCTGGTCCTTTGCCACGAATTGGGTGATGGACGCGGGCTGCCCTTCCTCGGTCCGGCGCGTTCGGCGGCCGTCAAACTGGAAAGCACACTCCCCGCCCGGCTCCGCGACCAACTCCGCAACGTTACCGCGGCCGTGCAGATCCAACCGCCGCCCAGCAATCCGCTGGATGGGTGCGAGCCAGTCTACGAGCAACTGCTCGCGGCGATTGCCAATCGGCGCAGCGTGAGGATTCGGTACGACAGTCTCAAGGAGCAGAAGCAACTCGTTACGCGGCTAAGCCCCTACCGGTTGTTCTTCAGCCGGCGAAGTTGGTACGTCGTCGGCCGATCGTCGATCCATCGGTCGAAGCGGACGTTCCATCTCGGTCGCATCATGCAGATCGAGCCGCTGGACGACCACTTCGAGGTGCCGCGGGGTTTTTCGATCGAACGATACCTCCGTAACGCCTGGCACATGATTCCCGAGCAAGGCCGCGATTCTCAGGTCGTCGTTCGATTCAGCGACCTGGTCGCCCAAAACGTGGCCGAAGTACACTGGCACAGGACCCAGCGTGTCGAGTATCGCGAGGATGGCACACTCGACTTCCATGTAACCGTCTCAGGGCTAAATGAAATTTCGTGGTGGATCCTCGGCTACGGAGATCAGGCCGAGGTCCTCGAACCCCCAGAACTCCGCCGCCTGGTCGCCGAGCGAGCCAGACGAATGGTGGAAAAATACACTTAGTGGACAGTGGATAGTGATTAGCGGCGTGTGAAGAGTCGTCCTTCGACCACTTAACCGCTACCCACCGCGCACCATACTACCCACAACTTGCTATCCGCTTGCCACCTTCGACCCATGTCACACAACGATTTTGACGTTCAGGGATTAGCACGCTACTTGCACCTTGCCGCACAGAAAGTCGTCAAGCTTGCCGAGCGAGGGAAACTGCCGGGAAGAAAAGTGGCTGGGCAGTGGCGGTTCGCGCGACCGGATATTCACCATTGGCTGGAGCGACGCATCGGACTTTCCGACGAATCGGAACTGCTCGAGGTGGAAGCTGTGCTGCAGCACTCGGCGCCGCCGGACCACGAATACGAATCACACGTGGCTGCGCTGCTCCCATTGGAGGCGATCGCCGTGCCGCTGTTGGCCCGCACGCGCAACTCCGTGATCGATTCCATGGTCGAGCTGGCGGCACAGACCGGATACGTATGGGACCCGAAGGAGATGGCCGAAGCCGTGAAAGCCCGCGAGGACATGCACACCACGGCATTGGACAGCGGCGTTGCGCTCTTGCACCCGCGACGTCCGATGGCAAAAATCCTCGCTCAGCCGCTGCTCGCGCTTGGCCGCAGTACCAGCGGAATCCCGTTTGGCGGCGGCGATGCCCCGCTCACCGACGTCTTCTTCTTGATTTGCTCGGTCGAGGATCGCGGCCATCTTCGGGTGCTGGCCCGTCTTAGCCGGATCCTGACCGCTCCAGGTTTTCTCGATGCTCTACGGCGGGCAACGACGGCCCAGGAGGCGCGGCAGTTGATCGTCGACACTGAGGATAGCCTTTGAACGCAAATGACGAAGTCCGAATGACGAATGACGAGGGAAGGACGCCCGCCTGCGACGCCGGCCGGCTGGTCTTGCTTCTGCTTGGCGAGGCCGAGCGGCCCGAGTTCCGCGAGGCGCACGCGTGCGTCGAACGCTGGGGCGTTGTTCGTGCGATCGAGGACATTAGCGCCGCCGCATCAGCGGTCTCCGACGGCCATGTCGCGCCCGACCTGATTGTCGTGGCGCAGTCGCGGCCCGGCGAGTTCTCGCATCAGGCAATCGACAAGTTGCGGCGTCAGGCCCCACTGGCGCGGATTGTTGGCCTGATGGGCAGTTGGTGCGAAGGCGAGATGCGAAGTGGCTCACCGTGGCCAGCCACAGCACGCGTCTATTGGCATCAATGGCCGATCCGCTGCAACCGGCAATTCCGCCGTTTCGCTGGCGGCCAAACCAGTTCCTGGACGCTGCCCGTCACTGCCACCGAAGAGGAACGCCTGCTCGCGGATTGTGGGGCCGGTTGCCAACCTGCTCCGCACGACGGAGACATCGCTAACCCGACGTACCAGCACGCGGGTGGACTGATTGCGATTCGCTCCCGATCACGCGAGATTGGCAATTGGCTCTTGATGGCATGCCGTGCGCGCGGATTGACCGCCGTTTTGCAGCGACGTTCGGGCGATGTGCAGATCGAGGGGGCAGCGGCCGCCATTTTCGACGCCGGGAAGTCAAATGAGGAAGAATTCGCCGAGCTTAGCAACTTCGCCGCCGCGGTGCGACCCAGTCCGACCATCGCTTTGCTGCCGTTCCCACGCGTCGAGGATTGTCGGCGAGCGTTGTCGGCGGGAGCGACGACGGTAATTTCAAAGCCTGCCGCACTAGACGACTTGTACGCTGCCCTGCCTGTGTAGTCCGCGCGTGCCGTTTTGTCCCAACGCGGGCATCTCCCCCGGCGATCTGCGGCCGACACGCAGAGGACGGCTATTCTACACGCCGGCTAAAGAATTGCGAGCAACTCTGCCCCCCGGTATAATGGATACTTCCAAGGAGCCTGAAGATGCACCGTCTACGACCAATATTCCGCCGGTTGACTGTTGTCGCGATCACCTTGGTCACTTGGCTAGCCGTCGACGCGGCCGTCTTCGCCCAGAAATTTCAGCAGCCGAAAGCCGGTGAGGCTACCACCGGCACTGGCCCGTATGTTATGGCATACGGTCTCCTCATCGTTGGTATTGCTCTCGGCCTGGCGGTCGTGTGCACCTCTAGCAATCGCCGCGACCGCGCCCACCCCGAGGGCTTCGTCAAGTCGGCCGTGATCGAGGAGCAGGAAAAGAGAGCCCAAGCGAAAAAGTAGCTCCTGTCCCGGGCGGCTTCTCGGATCGCGACATCGAACGACGGCCGGCCAGCTTCGCGGCAGGTGCCGTGGCCACCGATGCTGGGGGTGAGCGCAGCTCACCTTTGTAATCCCGGGGCGGCAACGCTACTCGCCGCTGCTCCGTCTACACGACACCGAACCTTTGCCACGCGTCAAACGCGTGCCACCTGTCACCGCGACCGAGAATCAATATGCGAGTCCTCGCCATCTCCGGGAGCCCACGCCGTAACGGCAACACTGACATCCTTATCCACACCGCCCTCGACGTCCTCGCCGCCGAGGGCGTCGAAACTGACTTCCTCTCGCTGGCCGATCATCCCGTAAAGCCTTGCATTGCCTGTGGTGGCTGCTTCCGTGGCGATGAGGTCCGCTGTGTGCAGAAAGATCCCGCGTTCGACGGCATCCTCGACCGCGTCGCCGCCGCCCAAGGAATCCTCGTCGGCTCGCCCGTCTACTTCGGCTCGGCCACGCCGCAAACGATGGCCCTGCTCGATCGCATCGGCTATGTTGCTCGCCGCCACCCCGATCTGCTCCGCCGCAAAGTCGGCGCCGCCGTGGTCGTTGCCCGCCGGGCCGGCCAAAACTTCACCTTCGCCCAGCTCAACTACTTCTTCCTCATCGCCGAGATGATCGTCCCTGGCTCCAACTACTGGAACGTCGCCTTCGGCCGCGAGAAAGGCCAAGTCCAAAACGACACCGAAGGCCTCGACACCGTCAAAACCCTCGCACGCAACATGGCCTGGCTCATGAAGAAGCTCGATGGGTAGCCCCAGAAAGCATTCGCGCCTCTGCGCCGATCGGAATTAGCGCGCCCATGTGAGTTCTCGTCATGGCTGTCGTGACTGGCGATCCGCTCTCATCTATTTGAACTTCGTGAGAGGTCGACTTTCCTGAGCAGTTGGCCATGATCCTTGACTCGGATCGGCGGAAGGGAATAATTTCGGCGCGTGTCCTGCATCTTCCGATGCACGTGGTTTCGCCGCGGTACGGGCGTCACATGCGAGGGTCACTCCATGCGCTGGAATAAGCGTGTGTTTCGTGGCAGACCGAAGGCGAGTCACCGCCCGTCACCCAAGTTCGCCCGAGGGATCTTTGAGCGGTTGGAGTTGCGACTGACGCTTTCGACAAGCGTCTTGACCTATCACAACGACATTGCCAGCACCGGCCTCAACGCCGGCGAGACGCTGTTGACGCCGACCAACGTCAACGCGCTATCGTTCGGTAAGTTGTTTGCCACGCCCTTGGACGGACAGGTGTACGCTCAACCGCTCGCCGATCCGGGCGTCACGATCGCCGCGGGGGTCAACACCACCGCCGGCGCGTCTGGCATCCACGATGTGGCGTTGGTCGCGACCGAGCACGACTCGCTCTACGCCGTCGACGCCAACCCTCTGGGCAACGGAAGCGTCCTGTGGAAACGGAGTTTCATCGACATCATCACTCCAGGCTACTCGGGAAGCGCTCCCGGCTCCAATATCAATAGCACGCTCGGCGCGACGACGATCACCACCGTACCAAACGCCGACGTTCAGACGACCGACATCACGCCTGAAATTGGAATCACCGGCACGCCAGTCATCGATCCCGCCACCAGCACGTTGTACGTCGTAGTAAAGACCAAAGAGACAATCGCGGGGACGGCCCACTATGTACAGCGACTGCACGCCATCAACATCGCCGACGGGACCGATCGAGCCGTTCCCTACCTGATCGGCGACACATCCGGCGGCAACGCGAACAATACGCAAATCTATGTCTACGGCGCTGGCGATGGCAGGGTGATCGATCCTTACAACGCGACGGGCAAGAACGTCGTGCAATTCAACGCCCTGCGCGAGAACCAGCGCGGCGCCCTGAGCTTGGTGAACAACGTCGTCTACGTGGAGTGGGCCTCTCATGGCGACAAGGGACCGTACCACGGCTGGGTCGCGGGTTGGAATGTGTCGAACCTGACGCAGGGCGGCTTCGCGCTGGCCGGCGTGTTCAATAGCTCGCCCAACGGCGGCCTAACTGGCATTTGGCAAGGTGGCGGACGGCTTGCTTTCGAGGCCGACGGCAGCGCCTTCTATTTTGAAACCGGCAACGGCCCCTCGAACCACGCCAATCCGGTCCTCGACGCCAACGGATTCCCCGCGGACGGCAATTATTACGACGCGCTCGTCAAAGTCGTCCCCGACCCAACCACCACCGCAACGAACCAGGGCACCAATGGTTGGGGCTTCCGCGCGGCCGACTACTTCATCCCCTATAATCAAGTGGCGCTCGACAGCCGAGATACAGATTTTGGCTCCGGTGGCCCGTTGTTGCTGCCCGATTCGGCCGGCATCCCTGGACATGCTCATTTGATGCTCGCGGCAGGCAAGCAAGGAAAAATCTATCTGGTCGACCGTGACAACCTGGGCAAGTTCAACGCGACCAATGACAACGTGATCAATTCCGTCCCCGACGGAGCCGGTCACAACACGCCGCCGGTCGTCATCGCCGGCGTCTATAGTACGCCCGCCTATTACAGCGGTACGATCTACTACGTTGCCGGCATCCTCGGCACGGCCGAGGCGTTCACGATCAGCAGCAACGGCACGCTCGTCGCCACGTCGCGGACTGCGGCCACCTTCGGCGACAAGCCGGGTTCGCCGAGCATTTCCGCCAACGGCGCCACGGCCGGCGTGGTCTGGGTCATGGACCGCAACGCCAATGAGATTCACGCGTTCGACGCCACCAGCTTCAACACGGAACTCTGGAACAGCGGGCAGAAGGCCGGCGGCGCCGACAGCCTCGGCTCCGTGGTGAAGTTCGCTAGTCCCACCGTGGCCAATGGTGAAGTCTTCGTCGGCACGAGCACTGGCTTAGTGGTCTACGGGTTGGTTCCAACCCTCACCCTGACCGGCCCAACCTCCGGCACATTCGCCGCCGGGGAGACGGTGCCGATCCAGTGGACGGCCGCCAATGTTCCGGCTGGCAGCGTGATCAGCCTATGCTATGACAAAGACACTATTTGGGGGAACGGCAACGAGACTTGGATCGAGGTTGACCAAGTGGCCGCGGCCAGCGGCGCCGGCAGCTATAACTGGAACACCACCGGCGTGGCCGGGGGCACCTATTATCTGGCCGGCTATATGTGGTCAGGCAGCAAGGCGTACCTCTCCCACCTGACGCAAGCAATCACGATCCAAGGTGGAGCTGCCCCGGCCTTCACCTTGACCGGCCCCACCTCGGGCACATTCACCGCCGGAGCAACGATCCCGATTCAGTGGACGGCCGCCAATGTCCCGGCTGGCAGTGTGATCAGCCTGTGCTACGACAAAGACACCATTTGGGGAAACGGCAACGAAACGTGGATCGCCGTGAACCACGCGGCCTATACCGGCGCGGGCGTCTACAATTGGAACACGACCGGCGTCACGCCAGGCAACTACTACATCGCCGGCTATCTGTACGCGAACGGTGCGCCCACATGCAGCCACCTCACGACCTCGATCGCCATCCAGCCCAGCACGCCGGCGTTCACGGTGACTTCGCCCACTTCGGGCACCTTCTCGGCTGGCCAGACGGTCGCCGTCCAATGGAACGCCGCCAACGTCCCGGCGGGCAGCACGATCGCCCTCTGCTACGATACCGACAATGTCTGGGGCCAAGGCGTCGAAACCTGGATCACGCTGACCCAGACCGCCGCGAACGGCACGGGCAGCTACAACTGGAACACCACCGGCGTCGCGCCCGGCAACTACTACATGGCCGGTTACCTGTACGCGAATGGCACGGCGACGCCGTCCCACGATTTGGAACCAATCAAGATCCAGACGGCGCCCAGCACGCCAACATTTAACATCCTTAGCCCGACCTCCGGCACGATGGTCGCCGGTCAAACCGTCCAAATCATGTGGAACGCCGGCAACGTGCCGGTCGGCGCCACGATTGCCCTGTGCTATGACACCGACGCCGTTTGGGGTTCCGGCACCGAACACTGGATCACCGTCAGTCAGACGGCCAACAACGGCTATACCAGCTACGACTGGAACACGTCCGGCGTCGCCCCTGGCCGCTACTATGTCGCCGGCTACTTGTACTCGGCCGGCACTCCAACGCTCTCTCACTTGACCCAATCGATCACCGTTACAGCGGCCCCCGCGGCCACGTTCGCCATGAACGGCCCGACGGCGGGAATTTACCTCGCCGGGCAAACCGTTTCGCCGATCTGGACCGCCAGCAACGTGCCGGCTGGCAGCACCGTCAGCGTCTGCTACGACACCGACGCCGTCTGGAATGGCAACGAGACGTGGATCGCCGTCGACAAGGCGGCCATCAACGGCAGC
>JAJFUI010000319.1 GCA_021372555.1 Planctomycetaceae bacterium
CGGCTGAACCAAACGACACCGCAAGGACATCCGGTCTGGCGATTGGCGATTGTGGCCGGCGCAGACATGGGCAAGGACTTGAACGACCCCGACGACTCCCTGCGTCCGACGATCGAGCGAAGCGTCTATTTCGTCGATCCAGGCGCAACCATAACCGGCGACGGGCGACAGTACTATCCGAGCGCCACCAATGTGAGCCAAGCGGCGCCGATTCTTCCCGGCCGATACGCCGTGATCGGCCCGGCCGCAACAACCCATGTCGGAGTTCGGACCGATGGCGGCGCCCTGACAACGACGCGTCAAATCGTTCTGACGGAGAACGTGGACCCCAATGACAGCACGGATCAAGTGGCTGTCACGCACAACGCCAACACCGCGTCAGCAACGAACGAGGTTTCGGCTGTTCCGATCAAGCCGCCCGTGGCCGTCGTGGTGGACCAGCCGCGGCGGCTGAGCGTCTCGGAGCCGGTCGATGGGTACCAGAGTGCTGGTTACGATGGCACGACGGACACCTATTCGCCCGCCCTTCCGTCGCCGCTCGACACGGCTGCCGAGTTGACGCAGACTGGGACCAGAGCGAACTACAAAATAGTCCACCTGCAGCGTTTGGCCAATCCTCGCCTTCCGTGGAACGAGACAGCCAATATGGATGGCACCCTGCCGGCGAACTACAACCCTTACATCACCATCGATTCCCAGCCAATCGACTTAACGGCGTTCAACGGCATCGCCGCGGAACCCGCGGGTACCGGTACCGTCATGTTCGCCTCGCACCAGCGTGGCGAGACCAATGCGGCCGGTGACGGTGTCAACAATCTGTGGAAGCAGCTATTGACCGCCAAGCCCGTCGCCGCAACGCCGGTTGGTGACAATACGCACCGGTTTGATCGCGTTCTCCAGCATTCCCTGGGCTATCTCAACACGCCGTTCGGCACTCCGCGCAGCGACGCAATCGATCCCAGAGACTCCGCGACGGGTTGGAGATCGTGCCGGGGCGATCCCGACGCGGCCGGGCCTTTCCCCTGGCTAACATGGAACAACCGGCCCTACGTCAGCCCGCTCGAACTGCTGCAAGTTTCGTGGGCGGGGCCATCCCAGCTGTTACAGAAATTCAATGTAGCGCAAGGGAGCAACGTCTATACCACCGTACCGTTCCCGCATCTGCTCAATCTGTTCGCGTCCGGTACGGCTGCGCCTTACGAGGAATTGCATCGCATATTGGATTACCTCCGTGTGCCGTCACCCTTTGTCGGCACGCAACTCTGGGCAAGCCCGACCGCCGCGGCCAACTCGACCGGCCACGCCTACCATCCACCCTTCAACGGCATCTCGACCTACCGCGAGCCGGGAAAAATAAACCTGAATACCATCTACGGTGACGTGACTGCGGCCAACGCCCCGCCCGTTTGGCGCGGCCTGATGGCTGGCTTCCCTTACATGAACACGCTGACCGCATGGCAGTCGTTCGTCAACAGCCGCCGCCCAAGCGGGGACTCGAGCGCCAACCCGTTGGAAATGCCTGTCAACCAGACGAGTCCAACGGAGTTTGCGCGTCCGTTCCGCTCCTTCGCCGGCGCCGGAATGATTCCCTCGATCGGCGGAACGAATAATCCGCTAAAACCGCGCCGCGAGATCAATGGCACGCTCCTGCGCGAGGGAATCGCGGGGCAACCGCTGTTCGACTACGTTTCCACCAACGCGTTCAACAACACCAGCCGCAATCCCTACTTCCGCTACCAGGGCCTCCAGCGGCTAAGCAACCTGGTTACCACCCGCTCGAACGTCTACGCGGTGTGGATCACGGTCGGGTACTTCGAGGTGACGCCTGTTAGGGCACCTGACGTCACCCGGTGGCCTGATGGCTACCAGCTCGGCCGCGAGCTAGGCATGGACACCGGTCAGATCGAGCGCCATCGGGGGTTCTACATCTTCGACCGCACCATCCCCGTCGGCTTCAAGCGCGGCCAAGACCTCAACGTCGAGAAGGCGATCCTGGCGGAGCGGTTTGTCGAGTAGGCGTCCGACAGCAACGAGTCCATCGCCGAGTCAAGGTCGCCGTAAAGAACCACTCCGTTCAGCGCCGACGACGATAGCACACCGAGCCGAGCAGGCAAACAACGCTGCTCAAGCCCAACGCAAGCATCCCCGGCTCTGGAACGGTGGTGACCACCAGTTGCGTGAAGTTGAGCGGCTTCTCGCCGGGGTAGCCAAATACGTACAGATCCGATGTGCCTTGCGGCAGGGTCAGCGTGCCACCAATCGCAAACCAATCGTTCGCCATATTGGCCGCCGAGACAAACTCAACGCTCAGCGGAATCTCTACGTACGAGTCGTGCTCCGAGGCTTGGATCGAGCAACTGCCGTAGACCGTTCCAGTGCCCAGATCCGCAAAAATCTCGCTCTGGCCGGAGCCGCCGGCGGTCAGCGTCATGACCGGCGTTGTGGCATCGTAGAGGCTGTACGTCTCGCCGCTTCCTTGAACACCGAGGGTGTTCAGTCGGAGTGTAGCCCCGCTAATTGTGCCTGCGAGTGACGTCAGATCAAACACGAAAAAATTGCGGTATTCGGCCGTGCAGTCGGATGTAAGTCTGCCCGCCATATAGTTGGCGCTGGTGGAACTGCAGTAACCGCTGTCGCCCCCACCGCTTCGATACCATCCTCTCGCCACGGCATCGAGCGTAATCGTTTCCGCCCGAACGGCCCCCGCCATAGCCAAGAAGACAGTAAGCGCGCAGAGATTCCGCCAAGCAGCCATCGTTCGCCTCCTTCTCTGAGAGTCACGCTGGGTCGACACTGTTCCGGTGCGAGTGCACAAGGTTAGGGTACTTACCATAGGGGGCAAAGTCAACCTCGTTCCTATGCGAAAAATGACCGGGGGGACGCCGAAAGGGGCGACTTGCCGGGCATTTTCCGCCGAGTTACGATGAACCGATTAGCCGCAGCTTGCCAGAAAAGCGCCCAGCCAGACAGATTGGCCGTGAGACTCAAGCCGGCTGCCAAGCAGGGCGAACGCCGAACTGCTTTGGCCCCCGCCAAAACCGAATCCCAGGAGTGGCCCACCGCGGCCCCAGTAAATGTCGCATTGTCTTGTTACCGGCGGGGCAGGTTTTATCGGTAGTCATCTCGTCGAGGCCCTGCTGGCACGCGGCGACCAGGTCTCCGTCGTCGACGACGAGTCGACCGGCAACGTGCATAACCTGGACGCTGTGCGGGACCACCCGCGACTGACTTACACCAAGGGCACCGTCGCCGATGAAGAGCTGGTGTGCCGCATGGTGGCCGAGGCCGACGAGGTCTACCACCTGGCTGCCGCCGTCGGCGTCCAACTGATCGCGCAAAGCCCGATCCACACGATCGAGACCAACATCTACACCACTGAGCTGATCCTCCGCCAACTCGGCCGTCTGGCCGACGCCGGCCGCCGGGTGAAGTTCTTCATGGCCAGCACCAGCGAGGTCTACGGCAAAAATCCGAAGGCCCGATGGACCGAAGAAGACGACCAGGTGTTCGGCCCCACGACGCGGCCGCGGTGGTCGTACGGAGCCAGCAAAGCCATCGACGAGTTTCTCGCCCTGGCCTATTGGCGCGAGCGAGCGTTGCCCGTCGTCGTCGCCCGACTGTTCAATGTCGTCGGCCCGCGTCAGACGGGCGCGTACGGCATGGTGCTGCCGCGACTGATCGATGCCGCGTTGCGTGGTGGCCCGCTGATCGTCCATGATGATGGCCGCCAGCAGCGTTGTTTCGCCCATGTCTCCGACGTCGTGGCCATGATTCTCGCGCTGATGGCATGCCCTGCCGCTGTAGGCAACGTCACCAATGTCGGCAGCGACGAACCGATAAGCATTCTGGACCTCGCCCGGCGCGTGATTGCGGCGGTCGACGATTCCCTGCCGATTCAGTTCCAGACGTACACCGAGGCCTACGGCGAGGACTTCGAGGACTGCCGCCGCCGCGTCCCGGACCTCAGCAAGCTCCGCCGGCTCGTGGGCCTACGAGCGAAATGGAGCCTCGACGACATCATCCGCCAGTTGGTCGAGTGGCGGCGTGCGTTAAATCCTAAAGCCTAAGCAAAGAACAAAGGCTCAATGTTCAATGTTCAATGTTCAAGCCCTAAGCCCTAAGACCTAATTCCCATGCCCTCAAAACGCGTCCTCATCGTCGGCGGTGTCGCCGGTGGCGCTTCCTGCGCGGCTCGACTTCGACGTCTGGACGAGCGGGCCGAAATCTGCATCTTCGAACGAGGTGGCGACGTCTCGTTCGCCAATTGCGGCCTGCCGTACTACGTCGGCGGCGCAATCGCCGATCGCCGGCAGCTCCTCGTGTCGACGCCGGAACGGTTCCGCAACTTATTTGAGATCGAAGTCCGCACGCGTCACGTGGTCCAGCGAATCGATCGCGACAGCCGGACCATCACAGTCCGGAATCTGGCCACCGGCGAGTCGAGCTCCGAGCGATATGACGCCCTGGTGCTGTCCACCGGCGCAACGCCCATCCGTCCTCCGCTGCCGGGCATCGATCTGCCAGGCGTCTTCACGCTCCGCGATCTGAACGACGTTGACCAGATTCACACTTGGCTGGAACACCGCGAGCCCAGCCAAGCCGTGATCGTTGGCGGTGGCTACATCGGGCTCGAAATGGTCGAAAACCTTCGCCGCCGCGGCCTTTCCGTCACGCTGATTGAAATGACCGATCAGGTGATGCCGCCGATGGATCGCGAAATGGTCGCCCCCGCGCACGAGGAACTTGAACGACACGGAATCGATTTGCGTGTCGGCAGCGCGGTGGCCGCATTCGAGCCGGGGCCAGGCGACACCATCACCGCCGTCACTCAGCGCGGTGAGCGCTTTTCCGCCGGCATCGTGATCCTTGCCGCCGGCGTGAAACCGGACGTGCAACTCGCTCACGCGGCTGGCCTGGAGATCGGTCCCACCGGCGGCATCCGTGTCGACGAACAGATGCGCACCAACGATCCGGCTATCTTCGCGGTCGGCGATGCCGTCGAGGCCCGCGATTTCGTGACCGGTCTGCCAGCTCTCCTCCCGCTCGCCGGGCCGGCCAACCGCCAAGGACGCATCGCCGCCGACGTGATCTGCGGCCGCAACGCTCACTATCGCGGCACTCAGGGTACGGCCGTGGTCGGCGTCTTCGACCTGACGCTCGCCATGACCGGGGCCACGGAAAAGTCCCTTCGACGCGCCGGCATTCCGTTCGAGAAGTCCTACACCCACACGTTCCACCACGCCTCCTACTACCCCGGCGCGGAACGCATCCATCTGAAATTGCTTTTCGCACCAGAGTCTGGCCGTCTTCTCGGCGCGCAGGCCGTCGGCCGCCAAGGCGTCGAATGGCGAATCGACGTCATCGCCATGGCGATCCAGAACCGCGCCACGGTGTTCGACCTCGAAGAGGCGGAGCTTTGCTACGCCCCGCAGTACGGCGCGGCCAAGGACGCCGTCAACATCGGCGGCTTTGTTGCGGCCAACGCCCTCCGCGGCGACGTGCGGCTCGGCCACTGGTCGCAGTGGAAGGAACGGGAAGCGGCAGGCGACCCGCCAGTGACGCTCGACGTACGCCCGCCCAAGGACGTCGCCGCCAACGCCATTCCTGGCACCATCCGAATCCCGTTAAGCGAGCTCCGCGCCCGACTCGATGAGTTGCCCCGTGACCGCGAAATCTGGGTCCACTGCACCGTCGGCCAAACCTCGTACAACGCCGTTCGGCTGCTCGCCCAGCACGGTTTCAACGTCCGCAATCTCTCGGGCGGAATAGCGTCCTACGGGATGGAAAGCTAAAACCCGACGCACCGGCAACGACACCGTCTGCCCGCCTGCGGCTTGCGCTACCGACGTGCGCCGCCGCTCTTGTCCGCCTGCCAAAGCTCCCCGCTCTCCACATCGACCGCCGTCAGCCAGCCCTCGCCGTAGCACCAGGTGTCGATGCACTTGAGGTAGCCGAGATCGAGCACCTCGCCGCTCTTTTGCGACGTGTGACCCACGATGGCCAGCTTTCCAGAGCAATGCGGTCCCGGCCATCGACGCTTGAGCGACTCCCAAAGCAGCGTCTCTCGCGGCTGCTCGGAAAGCGACAACTCCGCCCGGTAATTCCCATGAACGAACACATGCCGCTTCGTCTCGTGCCACAGCCGGCAATTGCGTAAAAAGGCAATATGTTCGGCCGGAATGTCCTCGGGCCGGATCGTGCCGTACGACTGTAACGTCGCCGTGCCACCAAACTGAAGCCAGTCGGCCAACAGCTCTGGATGGCCGTCGTAAATATCGAGCAGCATGTCGTCGTGGTTGCCCAGCAGCGGAATCACAACGCATTCCCGCTCCAGCCGCCGCAACCGCTCGATCACGCCGCGGCAGTCCGGCCCTCGGTCCACGTAGTCGCCCAGTAGCACCAACGTATCGTCAGGCTCAGGCCGAATGCCAGCCAGGACGCATTCCAGCGCCGCCAAGCAACCGTGGATATCGCCAATCGCAATCGTCCGGGCCATGAGCAATGAAAAACAATCCCCAGTTTCTCGTTCCGAACTCCGCTGGAAATCGCAGTTTACGTCCTCCAGGGCCACCCATTATAATGGGCCACATGGCGTTGCATAATGCCCGATCCGTCGCCCGTAACATTATGATCAGGCGAATTCTCTGTATCGGGCTAGCAGTCGCCACCAAAGGGGCTGTCTTCACCGGCCGGCTCGCGGGCCAAGAACCAGGCGACGCCAGCCCGTCCGCGGTCCCCGTCCCCACGCTCGGCGGCAAGCAGTTCTGGGCCGACCAGCTTTTCTTCCATCAGTGGCGGATCCAGCACAACACCTTCACGGGCCATTGCCGTTTGCTGGACGAAAACAACTTCCGCCACGCCTGGGGCGCCTACGACGACTGCTACGCCGTCCTGCAACGCATCAAGCGCGAACGAAAGTTGCCGCCAATGAGCGGAAAGGCCGTCGTGGTCCTGCACGGTCTCATGCGAAGCCGCGCATGTATGGACTCGTTGTGCCACTATCTCCGCGACCAGGGCGGCTACCAGGTCTTCAACGTCGAGTATCCCAGCACTCAATACGAGATCGCCGACCATGCCAAGTCGCTGCGGCACATCATCGACCATCTCGATGGCATCGACGAAATCAACTTCGTCGGCCACAGTATGGGCAATATCGTGATCCGACACTATCTCGGCGATCTAGCCCATTCCGACCCGCTTAAGCAGCCCTCGCGCGTCGCATCGCTCGACCGCCATGCCAAGGCCCGCTTTGGCCGCTTCGTGATGCTCGGCCCGCCAAACCAGGGCGCCGTGCTTGCCAAGATGTTCGCCGACAACGTCCTGTTCAAAGGTTTTACAGGCGATGCCGGCCAACAGCTCGGGCGCGAGTGGCCGTATCTGCAAAAACGCCTCGCCACCCCCGACTTTCAGTTTGGCATCGTCGCCGGCGGCCGCGGCGACAACAAAGGCTACAACCCGCTCCTGCATGGCGACAATGACGGCGTCGTCGATGTCGCTTCCGCCAAACTGCCCGGCGCCGCCGACTTTACCGTGGTTCCCGTCGTACATTCACTCATGATGGACAGCCGCCAGGTGCAGCAATACGTGCTCCGCTTCCTCCAGCACGGGTATTTCATTTCGCAACAAGAGCGGCGCCCCCTGGAGAAGAAGCCATGAGCGACGACGCGATGAGTGACAATCTCCCTCCTCGCCCCGCTGGAGAGAGGCCCGGCGTAACGCTTCCAGCGAAAGGCCGCGTGGCCGGCGTCGACTATGGCACCGTGCGCATCGGCATTGCCATCAGCGATCCCGATCGAACAATTGCCAGCCCCCTGGAAAACTACACTCGCCGCGGCCCCCAGCGTGACGCTCAACGATTTCGACAACTTGTCGCCGACGAGGACGTCGTCCTCTTCGTCGTCGGCCTGCCCGTCCACCTCGATGGCCGGGAGAGCGAGAAATCGATCGAAGCCCGCAAGTTCGGCGCCTGGCTGATCGAGACGACCGGCGTCCCCGTCGAGTTCTTCGACGAGCGTTTCACCAGCCGCGAGGCCGAGGACCTCCTTCTCTCGGCCGACTTCTCACGCAAACGCCGCAAGCGCCGCCTGGACATGCTCGCCGCCCAGATCATGCTCAGCGCCTACCTGGAGTCGACGCACTCGACCGGTGGCTCGCCACACGGCATTGACTGAGCCATGACGCTCTGCCAAGCCGCTTGACGCTGGCTCCTGACGTGGCTAAATAGCGAAACCTTTCCGCTTGCGCAAACCCTGTGCCCGCAATCGGTTAATGCGCAACCTCCCATTTTTCCGCCGCTGCCGCCTTTGCGGCCTGTGCCGGATATTCTTTCAATGACGAAGCTGCGGCGCGCCGATGCTCTTGGTAGCTGACCCAGATTGCCCCGCAAGGCAATGCAGCAGACCCAGCGGCCGCCGGCAGGGGCGGCTCTCCGTCGGGGCCGACGCCACGTCGACCGTTCACTGTTCCAAAGGGGGGACCTCATGCTTCGCCGAACTATCTTCTCGCTGCTCTCCGCAGCCGTTGTCGTCTCGGTGCTCCAAATCGGCAGCGCCCGCGGTCAACAAGCCTTCGACCGCCAGTGGGGACGCAGCTACAGCACCCAGGACTGGAACCGGATGTACCACTATCCGTACGTGTACTACCCGCAAAACTTCTGGGGCCGCGACTATTACCGCAGCAGCGAGGACCTCTACTACCGCTATCCGCAAGAGATGCGAATTCCCGTGTACCACAAGCAGTGGCAGAACTACTATCCCCAGCACCGCAAGGACCCCTACTGGAAGGAATACCAGTTCTTCCCGTTCTTCACCGGTGAGCGTCACACTGGCGAGCGGTACTACCAGGGCCACCACTTCACCGCCGACGTGTTCTAACGCGGGGGATACCGGGAAAACCACGTTGGCTCGCTGCCGCCGCCATTGCAGTCACGCCAACATTATCCGACAATGATTCGATGTGAGGGTTCTCCCTCACGGAGCTTCGCCCTTCACAGGTTCCTGCCCCACCTGTGAAGGGCTTTTTGTTGCGCCACGCAAAAAGGGCCATGCCGATGCCTTTCGTGCCGCGAACCACCACTCTCGCTGGCCCGCATGTTCCTCGCATATTTGTCGCTGCATGATGCCAAGGGCCAGCGCCGCGTTAATTTGCATCGAGTTTGTCGGTTGTTCCGATAATGCGCTCGCCGACTGTGCCAATTTTGCCGGCGGTGCCGTTCCTAACAGAGTTCTCGCATGTGTCGGTTCGATCAACGAAATGGGATTCAACAGGGATGTTGCCGTCACCCGAGCTTCGCCGGGTGGCATCGTTTCACGGAGGAGCATCATGCTTAGCTGTTCATACCGAGGCA
>JAJFUI010000342.1 GCA_021372555.1 Planctomycetaceae bacterium
TTATGTCGTGACGCACCCCGGGGCCTACGCCGGCGGCAGCGAAGAGGTCGGCATACAAAACGTCGCGCGAGCGCTCGATGAAGTTCACGCCAGGTGCCGCGGCCTGCGCGTCCGGTGCCTGTTGGAAACCACGGCCGGCCAGGGGACGTCGATCGGTTGGCGGTTCGACGAGCTGGCGGCCATCCTCGACCTCGTTCGCGAGCCGGACCGCGTCGGCTTCTGCTTCGATACGTGCCACGTCTTCGCCGCCGGCTACCCGCTCTCGCCCGAGAAGGACTACGAGGCGACCATGAGCGAGTTCGATCGTCTCCTGGGCCTTGATCGCGTCAAGGCGTTTCATCTGAACGACAGCCGCCGCGAGCGGGGCAGCCACGTCGACCGCCACGAGCACATCGGCCGTGGCCGGCTGGGCCTGGAACCGTTCCGACTGCTGCTCAACGATCCGCGATTCGGCGACGTGCCGATGTATCTCGAAACGCCGAAAGGGGAGTCGGGCGGTGAAGACCTCGACGTGAAGAACCTCGCCGTCCTTCGTTCACTGCTCGAATAACGGGCACAAAGCCGCGACCGGTGGTCGGGCGCCGCTGAGGACTGTCCCCCTTCAACGCGACTTCCTACGGTTCGTCCATCTCGCCCCGGCGGCCAGGACGACTGCAAAGTTGTTCGTAGTTCCGGCTTTAGCCGGTCATTTGCCGCCTAAAGGCGGAACTACGAACGCCTGCAACGGACTTTGCAGTCCGCCTGCTCCGGCGGCCGATGCGTGAACCGTGGTTGACGCAAAATCGTATGGCGTGTTAGAGTCACGCTCTTCACTGGGGGCTATCGTCGTCCATCACGGAGGATCATCCGATGGCAGGATTGTCGGTTCTCGCAGGCGTTGTGCTGTTGACCGCGACTGGCGGCGTTGGGCTTCCCTTCGGCGTGCCGCCCACGCCCGAAGACCCCGCGATGTCGGCCGCGGCGCCCGAGGAGTGCCTTTTCTACCTGTCTTGGGCCGGCACGGCATCGCCCGACCCCAACAGCCGGAATCAGACCGAGCAGATGCTGGCCGAGCCCGAGGTGCAGAACTTCCTCACGCAGATCGGCCATTGCATGCGCCGCGCCGCCGAGAAGAGCGACGACAAGGCAACGGCTGAGGAATCGAACCGGGACGTCTTCGAAGCCTTGTCGATCGTCGCCACGCACCCCGGCTCGGCCTTCCTGTCGAAGATTGATCTGCCGCCGGCGGGAGAAAAAGCTGGGGAGGCAAACCGGAAGTCCGCGAGCCTGGATATGGCCACGATTGTAATGAATGACGGGGTACACGCCGGAATGGTGCTTTCGCTGGGCACCGATGCACCGCGGCTTGAAGCGCTCGTCAAGAGATTCGCAGCTCGACATTACCGTCATACAAGCAAAACCAAGAAGAGGGCCGAGGCCGGCAAAGGAGAGACGCCAGCGGCAATGCAGTCGAAGGTGGAACGCGACAGTCCGCTCGGCGAGTTTGTGGTAGAGACCGTCCGGATCGATAACTGGAACTGGTACCGACTCCGCCTGGAAAGTCTGACCAATCCCTGCGTGACCTGCGGCTTCGGCAACGGCTACTGCGTCGTGCTGGTTGCCAACCGATATCACGATGACGCCCGCGAGTTGTTGGATCGAATGAAGGGGAAGCCGCCGAGGTGGTTGACGGCCCTCGTGCAGCAGGCGCCGGTCGAACGTCGAACGCTCGTCGCCCGATTCGACGTGCGCCGTTTCATCGATCTTGTTTCGTCCCAGATGGATCCGGCTGAGCGCGACAAGGCCAAGAAAGCCGCCGAGGCGCTCGGGCTGGTCAACGTCGCCGGCATTGCCGAGGTCTGGGGGCTCGACGGCGACAATTTCGTCAACAAGACGTTCTTTGCCCTCGATGGCCAACCGCAAGGGCTGCTGCGGTTGATCTCCGAGCGGCCGCTGAAGCCGGAAGACTTGGCCGCCATTCCCCGCGATGCCGCGTCGGCAGCGGTGTTCCGTCTCGACCTGCAACAGGCGATCCGGATTTTCCTGACGACGGCCAAGAAGGCGGGCGGTCCGGACACTGCCAAATCGATCCAGGAGTTGCGCGAGATCGTCCAGAAGGAGTTGGACGCCGACGCGCTCCGCGGCGTCCTCCGCGGCCTCGGCGACACCTGGTGCATCTACGACTCGCGGAGCGAGGGAAACATGTTTACCGCGGTTGTGTCGCTTCGCGACCCGGCCGCGTTCAACGCGGCTCATGCCCGCCTCATCGAACAGCTCAAGAAGCAGTTCCCGACGCCCAAGAAGGGCGACAAGGCCGAAAAGATTGCCGCGACGTTCGACCTCAACAACTTCAAGACGCGACTCGAACAGTTCCGGTTCCTCGGCCACGACATCTACTGCCTGAATGTCGGGGCCGCCGCGCCATGCTGGTGCATCAACGACCGGGAAGTGATCTTCGGCATCTCGCCGCAAGCTGTCAAGGCGCGCCTGTCGCGCGGCGCCGGCGGCGAGTCGATCGCCAGCCGACCCGAGATTGCTCATATGCTGGCTGGACCGAACGCTCCAGCCGCCATGTTCTACTGGGACCCGCAAGTCGTCTTCCGGTTCTTCTACTCCTGCATGTCCCTCTACGGGCCGGCGATGAGCAATGCGATGCGGGAACAGGGCATGGACGTGGACCTGTCATTGTTCCCCTCGCTGCCATCGATCGACCGCCACCTTGGCCCGACGACGGCAACCGTCCGGCGGACGAAGGACGGCATCGAGGTCGCCAGCCGCGGCACGATTCCCCTGCCGTTCGATGCCACTGTGTATGTCCTCTATGTTGCCGCATCAGCCGGGTCGATGATGCCAGTGGTCATTCCGGCGTACACAGGCGAGCCCGCACGGCGAACGCAGGAGCTCAAGTTCACCGACGGCGACGCGACGCCGAAAGCGGTTTCCCCGCTAAAGCCGGCCGACAGATCGCAGGTCCCGCCGATGCCGCCGGGCGGCTACCCGTCGACGGGCCTTCCTGAGATGACCGTCCCTAAACGGGACAAACAACAGAAGGTCGACGGCAATCGCCCGAGCCAATCGACGCCCAGGACGCCGCCGTCACCGCGTAAGCCGCGCGCGGAAAAGCGACTGGCGACTCCTTGAAGGCAATTGCTCTCAAACGGCCTTGAGCAGTTGGGCCGCCTCGCGTGCGACCTCCAACTCTTCGTCATTCGGAACGACGAGGATTTGAATCGCCGAGCGCGGCGAGTGAACCGCCGCCAGGGCGTCGCC
>JAJFUI010000351.1 GCA_021372555.1 Planctomycetaceae bacterium
GATGCATCACTCGTCGGCGCAATGATTCCGTAACGCACGCCTTCGATTCGCGAGTTGCGAATCACCAGGTTGAGATTCTCGTACAGCCGGAAATCCATGCCCTGAGTGCCGGTGTCGTTGCGGTCCTGCGCCGCCCAATTGCCGAGAATCAGCAACCGATCGAAAGTGAGTTGGGCCGTGTGATAGGCCAGTACGCCAGTCTGCAGAATGTTCCACAGCTTCAAATTGTAGACCAGCGTCGGGGCATAGGCATTGATCAGATTGTCGCCGGCAATGTATGCCGCCCACATGCCGTAGCGCGTCATGCCGTACGCTTCGTTGTTGATAAACAACGTGCTCGGCGTCAGGTCGCCGGCAATGGTTTGCATCGGATCGTGAATATCGGCACCGCGGAACAGCGGCAACGGCATCGGGTTGAGGTGATAGCCGCTGAAGACAAACCCCGCATAGGTGCTGTCGGCGGCGACGTTGTTGGCCACGGTATTGCCACCGCGCCGGAACCAAAAACCGGAGCCGCCGCGGCCGTAGTCGGCTTCGAGCGTGCCTTCCTTGCCGTCGACGTGCGTGCCTTGAATGCGAATCGTGATGTTGTTGCGGAAAACGTTGCCGATTTCGGTGCCGTCCTCGGTGACGACGCCAGCGCCTTGCGCCCCGTACACGACGTTGCTGTCGAGCAGGCCGAAACTCGTGCCGTGCACGGCAATCGCCCACTTCTTGGAATTCGTGACCGAATTGCCGATGAGCTTGAATTGGTAACCGGTGTTCGTGGGGTTTTCGGGCCCGAGAACGTGATGCAGGTGGATGGCGTAGTGGCCAACCTGATTGGTGCCGATGTGCGTCGGCATGTGGTTGGCGTCGTAGGTCGTGCTGTCGAGATCGCGGAACGCGTCCGTGCGGCCAAGGTCTTGAAACTTGGCGTACTCGATGTTCACGTCGGCGCGTGCCGTGAAGAACGTGTGGCCGCGCGTGCCATTGGGGTTCTCGGAACGGACCGTAACGTTGCGGCTTAGAATCGCCACGTGCGGCAAGAGTTCGAGTTGCCCGCTGAGGTTGCGTGCCCCCAGATGGTCGTACTTCAGCGCCGTCTTCAGAAAGACCCGCGTACCTAAAACCCGATCGATGACGACTTCTTCCCACTGTCCAGTCAGTTGGTCGGTGGAAAACTGGGCATCTTGACTCGTGAGCACCTGTCGCGAGTCGGGGAGCACGAGCGAATCGCCGGCCTTCCAGTTGCTGGGCGGCGAGGTCAGCGTCAAATACGTGTTGCCAGCGCGCGGCTCCATGGCCAAGCGCTGCCAGGTCTGGCTGATCGCGGCGCCCTGAATGGTGACTTTGCCGAGAACGATCATCCCAGTGCCGAACTGGCCGGGATCCATCGCCAGATCGAGCGGTTTGTCGGCAATGATGAGTTCGGCCTGCACCCCGACTTGAACGGGAGCGGCCTCGGTGCCAATCTGCAGCCAGCCAGTAGGCATTACAGTGAGATTGGCCACCAACATTCGCGTATTTGCATTGGGATCGAATCGCAACGTGCCATTGATCTCGATGGCATCGACGCGGACGCTGCTGAGCGAGCCGTAGTAAATCGAATGTCCTTCGGCGACGACGACCCGATCGCCGGTGGTCGGTACGCGACCATTCGACCAGATGAGCGGATCGCTCCAGTTGCCGCTGCGGAGGGTCGTGGCGGTGGGATTGGCAGCAAACCGGGGAATGACGTCAGAATGCGTATGGATTTCCGTGGGTGTGACCATCACGCCGCCGGGATACATTTCGTGGTCGGCGTGGGGGTCATCGGGCATATCCATCAGCGGCTGGACGTCGACCTCCGGGTCGGACAAGCCGGTTACGCTGAGCGCAATTCGATGTTCGAGGGCCTCAAAGGAACTATGTCGCGCGCCAGGTCGAGCG
>JAJFUI010000029.1 GCA_021372555.1 Planctomycetaceae bacterium
CCGATCTAATTCCCGAGCGATGCGCGGCCTTGGCCAAGGCGTGCCGCTGCGAGAAGAGCTATCCGTCGCTCGAAGAAATGGTGAAGGACGACTCGCTGGAGGCGATCTTCGTCGCGACCGACGCCCCGAGCCATGCCCAGCACTGCATCGAGGCCCTGAAGCACGGCAAGCACGTCGCCTCCGCCGTTCCCGCCGTCTTCGGCTCGGTGGAAGACGCCCACCGGTTGTACGAGGCCGTCAAAGCAAGCGGCGGACTGAAGTACATGATGTTCGAGACCTCCGCCTTCCACGCCGACTGCCACGCCATGCGGCAAATCTATCGGGCTGGCGGGTTCGGCAAGCTCATTTACACCGAAGGCGAATACTTCCATCCGGAATGCTGGGGCATCCCCTCTTTCCGCAATTGGCGCGACGGGCTACCGCCCCAATACTATCCGACGCACTCGAACGGCTACTACACCTGCGTCACCGGCGGCAGCTTCACCGAGGTCTCCTGCATGGGCATGCGGAGCGCTATCAAGGCGTACCAGCCCGAGAACAACCGCTACAAGAACCCGTTCGGAACCGAAGTTGCCCTGTTGCGAACCAACGAAGGCGGCATGGCCCGCATGGTTGTCAGTTGGGACTCGACCGGCACGGAAGGCGAAGTCGGACGCCTGCACGGCCAGAAGGGTTCGATGAACGGAATGACTTACTCCGGCAAGCTGAAGACGCTGCCGGACCTCGAATGCCCCGCATTGCCGCCGACCGTTTCGCCCGGCGGCCCCGGTGGCGCCCACGGCCATCTGATGAACGAGTTCGTCACCGCCGTTCTTGAAAACCGCAAGCCGTTGGTCGACATCGCCGTGGCCCTGAACACGACCGTGGCCGGCATCGTCGCCCACCAATCCGCCCTGAAAGACGGCGAACTGATGAAGATACCGCAGTTCGCTTGAGCCGCGGACGTTTGGCCCTACCATTCAACAGGAGTTGCACCGATGCGGTTCGTGCACCTTTCGACGAGCTCGCTACTGGCCGTCTGCCTGGTAGCGATGTCGCTTCAAGTCGTCACTGCCGCCGAGACGTCCAGCACAATCGCGACGCTCAACGGCCTCCAGTTCACGTTGGACAATAGCACCGGGGCGATCCGCAAGCTGAGCTACCCCGGCCCGGGGACGCTGCTCGATGCCGACGCGGCGGAGGCGGGGTTGGTCGATGTCGCTTATCCGCTCGAAGAGTTCGAGCCGATGCGGCTCTCCGCCCGCCACTCCAGCGGCGCGGTGATCGATGTCAAAGCGGACCGCATCGTCATCCGAATCAAGAAGCTCGGCCCGAGCCGCACCAACTTCAAGCTGCAAGGCGAGGTCGCCGCGACCGTCACGCTTCGCGCCGACCCCGACGGCCGCTCCGTCGTGATGTCCTGCGAAGTCGAGAATCGCTCGCCGCGTCCGCTGCGGCAGATCGTGTTTCCCGAGTTCCGCGGGCTGCTGCCGGTCGCCGGCGTGGACAACACGGTGTTGAAGAGTTGCGGCTTTGGGACGGCCCCGTTTCGCGAGCTCGTCGTGCCCGATGTGGACGTTTGGTATGCCGTCGACAATTCGACGGTCGAATACAAGTCGGGCGGAATGTTCGACAAGATGTGGGCCCGATGGCTCGATCTCGGTGGCCTCAACGGCGGTCTGAGCCTCTTCCCGAGAAGCTGGGGATGGGACCCGCGCCCCACGGTCATCGCGCAACTCCGCCAGGCGACCAAGAAGCTTCGTCTGCTGAACGCTTGGCCTTGCGAGGTGAAGCCGGGCGCGAAGTGGTCGAGCCCCGAGTTCGTGCTGACGCCGCACATCAGCGGCTGGGCGAAAGGCATCGAGCCGTATCGCGATTGGGTGCGTTCGCATGTCAAGCGGCAGTACGCGATGCCGAAAACCGTTCGAGACGGGCTCGGATTCCGCTCGCTCTGGATGAGCCAGAATCAGCCGAAGGACCCAACCGACGCCACGTGGCGATTCCAGGAGATCCCGGGCCTTGCCAAGGAGGCCCGCGAGCACGGCCTCCGCGAAATGGTTCTCTGGGCGTGGCAACCCGGCTTCGATGCCTCGCTCCCTGCGCCGTTCCCGCATCTAGGAACCGAAAAGGACCTGGTCGATGCCATCGCCGCGAGTCGGAAGCTCGGGGTCAACGTCGCGCCGTTTATCAGCGTTGTGCAGGCCAGCCCCAAAACGGCCGGCCGCTACGGCCTCAAGGTGTCCGACAACAACGGTTGGACGTATCACCCCGAGATGCTCCCGCGTTGGAACCCGCCTTACGCCACCGGTTACTCGTGCGTGCAGGTCGGGCCGGCCAACGCCAAGTGGCAGGACGAGGTAGTTCGATCCTGCCGCCGCTGGGCCGACAAGGGCGTTACCTCGATCTGCTGGGACCAGTACATGACTGGCCAGGACAAACCCACGATGCAGGACCTCACACGCCGGATCCGCGACTATGCGCGGAAGCTGGATCCCGAGTCCAGTTTCAGTGGCGAGGAGCTTTGGAACATCGAGATCGATGCCGAGTGGCTCGACTACACGTGGGACTGGGCGACGTACCGCGACTGCCAGGCGTTCATCAACGCCTTTCCGGCCCCGCGTCCGAATGTGAACATTAATCGCTCGACGGCCGAAGTGCGTTACGCCTTCATGGACAACCTGTTTCTCAACGTGTGGCCGTCGAAGCCTGACGACATTAACGGGTCGGAGCGGATCAAGAACGTGCCGGAGCTGTCCAAAACGCTCAAGGTGTGCGCCGGCCTGCGCGAGCGTTTTCTGCCCTACTTCACCGATGGCCACCTGATCGGCAACTGCCTGCTGACCGAGCGGAGCGAGGGTATTCGCATGTCGGCCTACGTCTTGCCCGACCGTGTGATCGCCATTGTGCTTAACGAAGGCGTCGAAGGGCCGCTCTCGTTCAACTACGACCTCGGCCCCTGGCTAGCCAGCCACAAAACGTTCCGTCAGACGCAGTACGACGAGAACGGCCGCCGTGTCGTCTCGACCGAGGCGCCGGCCTCCGGCATGATCAAGACGCCGACGCTTCGCCATCTGGAAATGGTGATCGTCGAATTCACGGTGGCCAAGTAGCCTGTAGAAAGCGCGTCCCCTCTCCCTTTCGACGAGGGTGGGGGGGGAGGACAGCGCGGCCAGGCCAGTGCGGTCGTTAATGTTGCAACGGTGCAGTTGGCTGCAGCGCCCGCACCCAGATGTTGCGAAACCGGACCGCCGAGTGATGGTACTGCAGCGTGATCGGCCCCGTCGTTTCGCGCGAGTCGTAGGTGGCCACAAGTCGGTGCTTCGTCGGCCCGAGCGACGCTGTATGGTCTTGAACCAAGACGCCGTTCCAGAACACCGTAAAGTACGCAGGCTTGATTAGACGCTGCCCATCGAATCGTGGCGCTGTAAATACGACGTCATAGCTTTCCCACTGGCCCGGCTTACGCGAGGCGTTGACGAGCGGCGGCGTTTGGCCGTAGACCGCGCCGGCGATGCCATCGGCGTAGATCTTGTGGTCGTGCGACTCGATGATCTGCAACTCGTACCGGCCGAGGAAGGATACGCCGCTGTTGCCCCAGTTCATGGCGTCGTTGTCCGGCTTCTCCGGCGCTGCCCACTCCACGTGAAGCTGGCAGTCGCTGAAGTGCCGCTTGGTCGAAAGCTCGCCCGTCTTGAGGATGTTGATCGCGGCATGCTCAATCCCCTTCGGATCGCCGCCCTGCCATTGCGACAGGTCCTTTCCATCGAAAAGCACGATTGCGTCAGCCGGCGGTGTGGCAAATCCATTGTCGCCGGGCGTCACCGTCGGCGGCTGCGGCCGCTGGCGATCGTGCACCCGCCACGGCGAGTTCGGCAGCAGCGGGGTGTCGGTGTAGCCAAGCCCATCGTCGCAGATTGCCGGCTGAGGCAATAGCCAGAGAGCCAAAGCCAGTGCGCCAACGGCGCCGCACCTGAGTCGGCCTGCGATTGAGCGGGGAGGAAACCTAGACAGTGACATGTAGACCCTCCTATGATGCCCGCTGCGGAGAGCCGCCGCGGTCAATGGCCAGCGGCTTCGGCTCGGACGCGTTTGAGCAACTCGACCTGCTTGGCGAGCCGCTGGGTTGCCGCAGCGGCAGAAAGGGTGGCGAGGAACTCGTCTTCGATGCACAGATCGTTGTGATAGCCGGCCTTTCGCAAGATGTTCGCGACCCGGGCGAAATCGATGTCCCCTTCGCCCAACGGGCTGGCATATTCGGTGTATTTCCAGCCCATCGGCCGCCGCTTCTCGCGTTCCGAGGCGGGATAGTGGATGTCTTTGCAGTGCGTGTGGAGCACCCGCGGCGCGAGTTGCTCGTAGAGCGAGTAGACCTTCGACAGCGGATGGCCGAACCAGTAGAAGTTGGCTGTGTCTAACGTCAATCCGAACCGTTTGGATCCGACTCCATCGAACAACGCAGTCAGAAACGCCGGATCGTTCGTCGTGTTGCTATGGTTCTCGACGGCAAAGCCCACGCCCGTCGGCTCGGTTGCTTCGATGATGCGTTTGATGGCGCTGACCGCTACTTTCAAAAACTCCGATTGCGAGAGCTTGGCAGGCACCACGTCGATGCGGATGGCCGGAACACCCAAGGCCTGTGCTGTCCTGGCGGCTTGCGTGCACCGCTTGATCTCGAAGTCCGGTCGTGCCTCGAACTGGTTCGACATGCAGAACGCGGTGATGCGTTGTCCGGCCGCCTTGGCGGCTCGCGCGAGCGGCTCGATCCCCGCAGGAGCCAGCGTATATTTCTCCGTCGGGTGGAACAGGTTGGGCAGCGTCATGTCATCGGCCACCAACGCCTCGACGCCTTCTGCCCGAATTGCCTGCAGGGCCGCCCAGCAATCCCGTTGCCCCGTTGGCTTGAGCATGACGTCGCGGCAAGCAACAGTGACCGGCCAGCCTGGGCGTTTCTCGTTAGCGAATGCAGACGGCCCCAGCCGCGAGGCCAACGCCACGCCGCCGCCAATGCAACCAACCTGAGCCAGAAAGTCTCTGCGCGTAACACGGGATGTCATCTTCGTCGCCTTTTCGAGGAAGGGTATCGCTGCTCGTCGAGCGGTGGGAATCGTGGGGCCAGCAAGCCCCGGTGGGTAAGACAACCGGCGATCCGACCGAAAGCTGTTCGCTCCCGACGGTTCGATCATTAGACACGAAACCGCGCGGAAACGCCAGCCTTATTGGCTGTTTTTACCGTCGCTCTCGGGTTACGCTCGCCGGCGGAACAAGCGGCAAATCGAGCCAAGCCAGGCCGACGTCGCGATGCATGTGGCTCATCGTGTCGGCGGGGCTGCCGTCGTAGAACAACGCCAGCCGGCCGCCTACCTCAATCGTCGACGGCAGCCCGACGATTCGCTTCGACCACTTACAGTTGCTCGGGTCGAGCACCACGGCCTTTCTCGCCGCGTCCCATCGATTTAGGTCCTTCGTCCAGTAAACCCAGATGGCGTCCGTGTACTCCTCGCCGTCCCGCAAGGCGACGTGGTTGGTAAACAGGAACCACGTCCTGTTGGCCTTCTCGAAGTACAGGGACGAGTTCTCAATCTGCTCCTCCGACGGAAGGATCGGCTTCGGATCCGGGGTCCACGGCCCATCAAGGCTGCGGGCGCGGGCGAAGCTCAGCGTCCGAAGAACGGGGTTGTAGGTCGATGCGGCAAACGACATCACGTACTCGTCGCCGTTCTTAATCACCTGCCCGGGACTCGTGCAGCCACTATAGTACGTGCCCGCCTTCGTGATGAGCGGTGTCATCTTCGGTTGCTTCATCCATGGGCCCGTCGGCGAAGCGGCCACCGCCTTCATCGTCACGTAAGGGAGCGCAGGAACGAGGTTTGGCGCTGGCGAAGTATTCACGGCGCCAAGATAGAACATATGCCAGGTCGCGCCCTCGCGATACACAACCCCGTACGAAGCCGACGCGGAATCGTGCTCGCCCTGCTTCCCAAAATCGAGCACCGGGCCTTCCGGTCTCCAGTGCAACAAGTCTTTGCTAACGGCGCGACACACCCGCCACCCCTTCGGCCCGGCGCCGTCGTAGTGCATGTAATACGTGCCCTCATGCTGCCAGACCCAGACGTCGCGGGCTCCCAGACGATCGCATTGCCCTGGCCCTCGGCCGTGCTGAAACACCACGCCATGGTCCTTCGCATCCAAGCGATATCTCGCCGCCGGGCGACCGTCCGGATAAGACGCTATCTCCGCCTCCCGTACTACGTTTGTGCCCGGCTCGGCTGCTATCGCAAACGAACACGCCAGGATAACGCACGCCATGCCAGCCGTTGCGACAACCGTCGCACCTCTCATGTTGCAGTCTCCCGATGAAACAGGCGTTTTACACATTCGCTCACCTCTTCAGCGATCGGACGAAGTTCACCAAATCCCAAATTTCTGCGGGGCTGAGCGCCCCAGGGCCCGTAGGCGATGGGCCGAAGGCCGGCATCGGAGTCCCCTTGATGCCGCAGCAAATCCGCCAGTACTGGTCCAGAGGCCGATCACCGCCGTGAAAGACCCCCAGCGTGAATTCTCTTGGCCGCAATCGCTCGAGCGGAAGGCGGAAGCGATCGGCCAGCCGCCGGGTCTCTTGGTCGGTGGCGCCCAACTTCCGGCGATTCCAGTCGTCATACAGGTCAACCTGTTGGCCATGCCCATCGCCCGCCGATCCGTGGCATTTTGCGCATTGGGCGTCCGCGCTGCTGAACAAGTCGCGTCCCCGCGCGATCGATCTTCCCAGTCGCTTGCCATTATCCGCGTCAGGTTGCTTCGGTGCAATCACCGTCATGGCGGCCGCTTCTTCCCACGATTTTGCCGCCGGCAGTACGGCCGCCTCAATGACTTCTTTGCAGTCAACCGGCAGCGGCAGCTCCTCATCGACAATCTGCTGCATCAGATAGAGCTCCGTTACGCCACGAATGCCGAGATATTTCACGTATTCGACCAGTGCCTCGAGTTGCCCATCGGTCAGCGTCCGGAACGACGGCATGGCTGTGCCGCGAACGCCTTGTCGCAAGGTGCGAAGCAGGTCTTCCTTGAGCGGTTTTGCTCCGCCCGCGGTCGACGTGAACTTGAACACTCCGTCTCGAAAGTCGCGGGGATACGGATCCAGCGCTGCCGCAGCCGAACCCTGGCCATCGCCGGAGATGCCGTGGCAGCCTGCGCAATATCGCCGGAAAAGGCCCCACTGGTTTCCCGCCGCATCGCCGCCCGCCGCTCCGGCCGCTGTTTGCAGCAGTTCCAGGTTCAGTGGCACACCGTCCGGCCGCCTCGGAGCATCCGGTGTCCCAAACAGCCGCACAGCAGCGTCGCTGATGGCCGCCGCTTGGATTCGGCTGATCGAGCGTGGATCGCGGCCCTCCGAGTTCAGGCGGAACTCTGGTGCGGCCGACTTCGAACAACCGGCTGCGAGCCCGAAGCACAAACCGATAACGACCATCGCGTCAGCCGAGATGCCCCACGTCACCGCTTTGCCTCCAGCCGCGCCGGTGCGATCTTGATCGTGCCCAAGTCGTTATCGCCCGCTTTGATGGCAAATCGAAATCGGCCCTTCGGCCACTGCGGCAGTTCCAACCAGCCGGGCCGTTCGTGCCAGACTTGGAACTCCCATTCGCCAACCGGTAGCTTTGTGAGGGAAAACCGCCCATTGCCTGCCGAGATGGCCACATAAGGATTGTCACGCGGCAACACGTACGCCCGCTCCCACGGATGATAGTTGCAGGCGATCGGCACCGGCGCACTCTGCTTGCGGTGGAACTCGTAGCTGGCGTTTCCGCCGACGGCCAGCACGATGTTGGCTGGCGTGTCCCCCAGCGGCGAAAACGCGACGTTCTGCGCGATGGGATCGGAATTGACGATCGAATATTGCTGCTTCGGATACCAAATCGCCATACAATGCGGCTTGAAAATGCAGTCGCGATTGTCGAGCACGACTTGCTTCGGGGCGGTCTGAGTCAGGTCGGGGCAAACAGACGCTTTTGAGTTGCGCAACCACACGTAGACATTTGCCAGTCCGCCATCGGCTGCGACCATGAGCGATTCGTCGCGGATGTCGAACTTGACGCAGCACTCCAGGTCCCTGTCCACCTTGAGCTTCTTCGGCTCCGGCGGCTTGCCATCAAAGACGAATCTGCCCTTCAAGTCGCCCCACTTGGCCTCCTCTTTCTTCTCAGCCTGCACCGGACCCGGCGCCGCAAACACAATCGCCAAGCCCGCCGCAGCACTCTGCACCATAAATCGCCGTCGCGAAATCATGCGCAAACACTCCTGAATGCAATCATCAATAAGCAGTCATGGGTTGTTTCGGGTATTGGTCGAATTGTAGCAACAACTCGACCACGGCGTCGAGCTGTTGCTGGCTTGTCCCGGGCAGCAAGTCCTGGCCCAAGGGCTTGCCAGACGCCGGGAATAGGGCTGGCATCGCCGTGTAGGGCAAGACCGACTTCGGATCGGCCAGCCAGCGGCGCAGGTACTCCGGCCGCAACCGTTGACCAACTCCGTCCAACGCCGGCGCATGGAGCAAGCGGCACTCTCCCGGCGGTGCTCGCCCGGCGACGGTGTGACATCGGCCGCAGTACGCGGTGCGATCCGACACAAAGCGCATCGCGTCGTCCAAGCGGCTGGCGGCGAAGGGGCCTGGTACACTGTGCCGAAACGGCCTGAAGGGTGTTTTACAGAAAGTGTATCTTTCCCCAGTTCCGCTCCCGGCATTCGAGGTGTAAGGATATTCCATTCCAGCAACAGCCGCGAAGCAATCGGTTAGCTTCCTGGCCTCGGCCGTAGATAGATTGAATCGCGGCATGCGCATCGCGACCGCCGGCCGAATCGCCTGCGGATCGAGTAGGAAACGAAACAGCCACTGCGGCTCGACCTTTGCTCCTTCGTGGACCAGCGGAGGCGGAAGCCATCCCCATGCCCCGCCCTCCGCGACGCTCACGCCCGACCGCCGTGCGTCGTCGAGCAACACAGGATAGAGCTCTCGCGCGAGGTCGCCGCCCTGTGCACGCCGCACGAGGGTTCGTCGCGCGTTGGGGACAACCACATCCGCATCGCCGACCGAATGGCGTTGACCATCGATCACCGCCGGCGCCCACAGCGTGAAAAAGTAGCGAGGGCCGTCGTCCTCGTCGTCCTCTTCCTGCAACGCCCCCGTCGCATCGAGCCGTGGCATACCGCTGAGTTCAACGCTTTCCGGCTGGGCGCTGAAACGCCCAGCCCTCGAAGAGTCAGCGGCGATCGTCCACCGTTCCAATTCGAGTGTGTGGCACCCCGCGCATCCGTACTTATCGAGCAC
>JAJFUI010000039.1 GCA_021372555.1 Planctomycetaceae bacterium
CCGGAGGAGCACCCTCGAAAGATCGTGGACTGGCTGCGGCAGCAAGGCGAGGAAGAGATGGCCTACGCCGTTTCCTTCCATCAGACTCGCTGGGGCCTGCCGCCGAAGACCGTGCTGGATAAGGCGCTCTTGGCCTGTGACGAGTTGGCAGGCTTTGTCATCGCCTGTTGCCTGGTTCGTCCCGAGGGAATCGCCACGCTCGAACCCAAGAGCGTCAAGAAGAAGCTGAAGGACAAGGCGTTTGCGGCCAAGGTGGATCGAGAGATCATCAGGAGCAGTGCGGAACTTCTGGGCGTTGATCTCGACGAGCACCTTCAGTTCGTTATCGACGCCCTGAAACCGCACGCCGAAGAACTGGGGATTGGCGCGAGGTGAACGTGGACGAGCGTCGGGCAATTCGTGAAGTGCCTCACGGCTCTCCCGAGTACTGGCAGACCGCCGACCTGCGGAACTCCGTCCTTCGCAAGCCAATCGGTCTCCACTTTTCACCCGAGGACGTGGAAGCCGAAAAACGCTACCATCATTTCGCCTGCTATGCCGGCGAAAAGCTGGTCGGCTGCTTCATGCTCGATCCGCTGGAACACGGCGACATTCGGATGCGACAACTGGCAGTATCGCCTGAATCGCAACGACGAGGAATCGGCACTGCCCTTGTCAGCTACGCCGAGCAGTGGGCACGTCAGGCCGGATTTCGCCGGATCGTTCTACACGCCCGTGAAACGGCAGTTTCGTTCTACGAGACACTGGGATACTCACGGGTGGGCGAGCAATTTGAGGAGGTGACCATTACCCACTGGGTGATGGAGAAGGACTTATGACGGAGCTCCACCCTCGTCGACAAAAATAGGCGACTCGGAATGTCATGCTGTGATCGTCGCCGGAAGGTTGGCAAGCAACTCCGCAACCTTTCGATTCTTCCTCAGACACTCGACCACGCTCGGCAGCGGCTCGGCGAAAATCGTGTCGCACGTGAACTCGCCTCGAATGGTATCCACTGGGAACGCCAGTTGTTCCTGCTCGACAGAGAATTGGGCATTCACGCCAGCTTTGTTGCCTCTTGGGTCGACACGAATCCACCGGCCGACGCTGCGCAGATAGATGCCGTTCAGACCATGAACAACCAAGCGGTTTGACGAACTATCGTATTGCAGCACTTGATAGCAAAGACCGGCAGGAATGCCCACGGCTCGAAGCAGAGCGGCCAGGAGGTGTGCCTTGGCATAGCAGATTCCCGTGCGGTGGCGCAGAACTTCGCTGGCCCCGCAGGTCACGATGTCATGCTTCGCATCGCCTGAATGAGGAATCTCGTCTCGCACCCACTCGTAAAGGCGTCTGGCTGTCGCCGCCTCCGAATCGCAGCCCAGATCATTGGCCAGAGCGAGTACCTCGGGCGTCTTCCAGTCGATGACATCGGTGTGGGCGAGATAGTCATCAATGCTGCGGGACTTGGGCGTTGGCTGCATGGCGGTGATTCCCTGAGGGCTATTTTTGGCGGCGGGCGAGGTCAGTGGGCTCGCATTCTATCGAGTGGCGTCGAGTCGGTCTATAAGACCGCCACGGCATTGCAACTGCATCCGCTTTGCCGTCCTATCCAGGCCCTTCGTCACCAACGGCGATTGTGGCTTCGCCTGGTCGATTGTTCCGCCGATCCGGAGTGCAATAATCGTGTGTGCAATCGTAATCCCCAGTATCAGAGACAAAGACATGGCTAAGAAAGTCAACAAATCACAGGCGGTGCGTGACTACCTGATCGAAGATCCCAAGGCCCCGAGCGGCGAGATCGCTGCGGCACTGAAAAAGGAATCGGGATGTCGGTTCGACCGTCACCGCACGACCAACTCGAACCGGATCGATCCTTCGTCGGCGCCCGCTCCACAACGAACAAATCCATTCTTCTCCAAAACTCGGATCGACGCCGCCAGATGTGGGAACGTGTCGGCAATCACCTTCTGCAACTCGGGATGCTGTTTCGCCCAGTCAAGGAATCCTCGCAGGGCCTCGGTGGCGTAGCCCTTGCCATGAAACTGGTCCAGAAGCGAATAGCCGATCACGATTTCGCCGTTCTGGTCTGGAAGGCCGCAAGCCCCCACGCCGCCGATGAGTGTCTTCTTTCCAGACGCGTCGCAAAGCAGGATGTACCAGGTCGTCCACCCGACCGCTTTGGGATTGTCGCTTACCACCGTGAGAAAGAACTGTCGGGCGTCGTTGTCATAGAGCGGCGTAGGCCAGTTGTCTGGCACCTCCGCCCGCAACCCCTGAGCCAGTTGCCTATGGTCGTCTTCCGCCAAAAGCAGTTCCTTCGTGGCGGCGATCAGTTCGAGACGGGCCAGTCGGATCGTGAGGCTTGGAACCATATTGTCTCCACGAAAGTCGTTGCGTTGCTGAGCGAGCTTAGCTGGCCTTTCCCGGTTTCCAGTCGGTCAGCGCGCCCGCCTGATTGGTCTCAAGCCACTCGTGCATGTCGGCGAGCGTTCGAACGCCGCTGGCAAGGACCGCCCGATATACATCGATCGACCAGATTGCAGGCATATGGCCCGCTGCTCTGGCTTCCTTCAGAGCCAGGATTGCCCACCGTGTCTCGTCGAATGCGATGTCGCCGATTGTAGCCAGCTTGCTGAAACGTGTGAAGCAGCTCTTGTCCCCCGATGGCTTCCCAGCCGGCATCTTCCCCTTTCTGAACCTCAGGTCTGCTTGGGCTTGATCCGGCCTTCAATTAAGGCGTCCAACTCCGTTTGAACGTGGAGGATTGCCGCCCAGTGTCGTAGGTAATTCAAGTCGAGCAAGCTGCCTTGCACCGCGAACACGCCGGCAGTGTCACCTAACTGGCGGTCGGACGGATTGAGCTTGTTCCAGTAGAGCTTGTGAAGGATGATGTCCTCGGCACTGGCGATCCAAGCCGAGATGCCGAAGAGATTGACCTGCAATCGACGGCCAAAGGCGGTCTGCTCGAAGGCGTCTGCACGCAACAACCAAAAGTCTGCCTTGAGCGCTGACTGACCATCGAGCACGTTGAATTGGAATGGCGGCTGAAATGCAGAGCGGACAGACTCCGGCTGGATGAAGAAATCGGTGTCGAATGCCGAGACCAACAAGTTCACCTGCTCCGGCTTCATTACAAGCACGAAATCGAGATCGTGGGTCGTGCGAGGAATGCCCCAGTAGTTGCTGGCCATCGAGCCGGTTAGCATGTAGTTGATGCCTAGCCGGTTCAGTCGGGCAAGGACATCGACCAAGAATTCACGCTCCGATCTCATTGTCGCCCCAGTTCAATTCGGTGACGCAATTGTTGCTCGACCTCTTCTTCTGTGGCGTTTGGAGATTGTCGCCGAATGCCCTCGCGGGTGACATTGCAGGCGAACTCGTGGAGATCCAGAGCGATCTGGAGACGCTGCTCGCCTGTCATCGCCCGGTATAACTCGATTTGGCGTTCCGTGGCTTCGGCAGGGGACATAAGCTCACTCCGAGCAACTTCGTTGAGAGGGTTCCGTTCGGGCCTCGAAGCGAACAGGCTTGTAAATCCGAGGAGGGTGTTAATTAGAGATTTGGAGATTTTCGGCGAGAGTTCTCGGTCGGGGCTCGGTCGCAACTTTCAAGGTCGCCATCGGACTCTATGGACACTCTCTCACACAACAGAGACCCTTTCGCCGGCTTCTAAATCGCTGCAACCCAATCTGCGGGGCGTACCTGTCGATGACGTAAGTCATTGCAGCAAAGGGCCCTCACCCCCTGCCCCTCTCCCAAAGGGCGAGGGGAGAAATGCAAAACGCCCGGCGGCCGAAATCTCGACACCGGGCGTTAATTGATTGGCCGCGAATCTTCGCTATTTTACCACAAGCTCCCCGACAAGGGCTCGAACCTTGGACCTAGCGGTTAACAGCCGCTCGCTCTACCGACTGAGCTATCGGGGAAAGTTATGTCTATAGTAACCCGTAGTCGGCGGATTGGCAAGGCGAGGGGCAAACGACGTTTTTGTACGGCATGACGCGACCTAGCATTCACCCCGGGCATGGCCACGACTAAGCCGAACAACGCCAGAACTTCGCCGACGACAAGCGGTTGCGTCAACAGATCCGCGGCATTTGCTCGCCAGAGAGGAGATCGACAATCCGGCTGCCACCGAAGCGAACGCGGAGTTCGACCATTCCTGCGTGACTTCCGGTGACGACGCCTATGCGGGCTGGGCCGACCGCCGCAGGGTGACGCCCCATCGCTTCCAGCACACGATCCGCCGAGGCCGCCGGCACAAAGGTCACGAGCCTACCCTCATTGGCAACATACAACGGATCGAGCCCGAGCAACTCGCACGCCGCCGCCACTGGCTCGGCCACCGGGATCGCCGCCTCCTCGATCTGGATGCCGACGCGGGCGTCCAGGGCGATCTCGTTCAGCGCCGCCGCCAGTCCGCCACGGGTCAGGTCGCGAAGGCAGTGGATGTCCGGCTCGGCAGCGAGCATGGCCTCGACCAGGCCGCCCAGCGGCGCGCAATCGCTCTCCAACGCCCCTTCAAACCGGAGCCCCTCGCGAACGGACATGATCGCCACGCCGTGGCGACCCAGATCGCCGCTCAGCAGAATCGCGTCTCCCGGCTGAACCCGCGCCGGCGAAATTTCGATCCCCTCGGGCACCCAGCCAATGCCGGCCGTGTTGATGAAAACGCCGTCGGCCTTGCCGCGATCGACCACCTTGGTGTCGCCCGTGACGATCCGCACGCCCGCCTGGCGCGCGGCCTCGCTCATCGACGCCACGACTCGTCGCAGCGTCTCCATCGGCAGCCCTTCTTCGAGCACAAAGCCCGCGCTCAGGTAAGCCGGCCGCGCCCCGGCCATCGCCAAGTCGTTAACCGTGCCGCAGACGGCCAGACGGCCGATGTCGCCGCCGGGGAAGAACAGGGGGCTGACCACAAAACTGTCGGTCGTGAACGCAAGCCGCCCGCCGCCCACCGGCAGCACCGCGGCATCATGCGGCGGCGCGGGGCGAGGAGCGAGGGATGAAGGGCCCTCACCCTGGCCCTCTCCAGGTGGAAGAAGCGACTTTCGCTCGCCCTCACCCTGGCCCTCTCCCAGAGGGAGAGGGGACTTTCGTTCGGCCGCACCCTGGCTCTCTCGATGAGGGAGAGGGGACTTGGAGGCGAACGCCGGCAGAAACACCTCCTCGATCAGCGAACGCATCAGCCGACCGCCGCCGCCGTGCGCCAGTTGCACGGTCGCGTGGTTGCTCAGGGGCACCGGGCAGCTCAAATTGAAGTCGGCCATTGTCGGCTTGGCACAGGCAAGAGCGTTTTCGTTGGACGGCCGAGTTGGTCAGCGAAGTCGCCAATTTCCAATTCACGGCTTCGAACCCGCCCGCGGTGTTGATCGGGCGAGTTGGTCATCAAGATCGCGATTTTCCAATTTCCCCATTGCTTCGGCGTTCGTCGTCTCTTCGGGACGGAACCCCGGCGAAAGCCATCGTACCGCCCGGCAAGGTCAGGTTTCAAGACAAAGAATTGGCCACCCCGCGCAAATCTCCGGTCAAGTTCTCGGCATTTTGGCGCATGTCTCTCGGACCGTCTGCCAAAGCTGCGGCGAAACGTCGTGAGGATGTTCCAGAGCGATCTCGCGAAGCCGGTCGTCCGGGCTGCCACCTTCGACGATCGACAGCGCGCCGGCGACTACGGCCGGGGAGCGACTCATGCCCGCCCCGCAGAACACCAGCGTGGGCGTCGATCGTTCCAGCAGAAGCACGAGCGTTTCGATGGCGGTTTGCAGGACGCCCGAGGAGATTTGCGATCCGTCCACGATGGGAAACCGGCAATAGACCAACCCCCGCGGCACGCTGACAACCTTTTCCTCCGCTGCAAGGTCGAGGAGTGCGGCGATGCCAGCCTCAATCACCTTTTTGGCATCACGCGCGTCAGCCGCATTGCCGAGCCACAGTCTTGCCGGACGGATTTCACGCATTGAGAAAGCGTTCTTGCGACTAATGTCTCGGAACTGGAATTCGGACGACCAAGTCGTCCCAGACGTCGTCTGGCTTGGCTTGGCCCGCCACAATCGCCGCGGACCAGTCTGCAGCCGTCCTGCCGCCGTCATCGCGACCGTTGGGGCCCACGCTGTAGAGCAAGCAGCCATCGGCTTCCCGGGAATAATGCAAATTGGCGTCGCTTGCAAAAACGTCCTTGGGAACCGCTGGCAAATACCTCGGCGTCAACTGTTCGAGTCCCGGCGGGTACGTCCCGCGGTCAAGGTGATGCTGGGCCAGGGCGTACGCGGTGCGTGTCAAGTCCCGTCGTGCCGTCGCGTTCGTCATGGTCCAACGGCAAGTGAGAAAGCTCGGAAGGCAAGTCGCAACCACGGCGCGAGCAAGCTGATCGGAGCCAGCGGCCCGGCGTTGCGCACGCGGCAGCGATTTCAAGGATTGCCGCTTTTTGAGCGACAATTTCAGGCTGTCCAGATCGGATTTGATGTCCGCAACCGCTCGGGTTCTGTCCGCAATGTCCGACTTGGCCAACGCCGCGACAAGGCGATCAATCCAGGCGTTGGCTGTACGGAGCACCACGTCCCAGTCAATTTTCGCGTTCCCGACTTCATCAACTATTGGCGTCAGCTTGCTCTCCTCGTCGCCAATTAGTTTTGACAACCCCTCCAAGCCGGCCAAGTACGTCTTTTGTTCCGCGATCGGCTTGCGGGCGGCTGCCGACAGGCTGCTAAGGACAAAAAACCGTTCACCGATCCCAAGGACGAAAGGTGCGTCGCCTACCGGCGGCAATCCTGAATGCGCGCGTCGCATGGAGTCCAACGTTGCGGTGGATAGCCTGTCCGGCGTCAAGAGAGCATACTCGCTTTCATCAGCGACGCCGTCGATGGTGATGCCGATAAGCATCTCGACCAAGGTGGGCCCCCGCCCAATCAGCCGGGACAGCCGACGAATGCACTGGACGTCGTCTATCGCCGCGTCGACTTGATCACTGCCAAGCCGCAGCATCGACCGCAGCGCGAACGCCTTGGCTGCATCGCGATATTGAGACATGGGGATGGAACCAACGTCGATATTGTCGCCATCTTTGTCCCAAAACCAGGGATCGTAGCGATAAGGACGCTTGGACGCCTCCATGAGAAGTGCCATTGGCTGTTCATTGGCCGCCAGCCATTCGGCCCAGACGGGGAACTCGCTCTTGGACCAGGGTTGCCGGCCGGCGGCGTCGACTTGCCCCAAGAGCCGATCCTCGTATTGGCTGTCAGGAATTCCGTCCTTTTTACTGTGCTTTCCGGCGTGTTCGGAACGTGAGACGAAATATTCGCCCTGGGTTGGCAGCGGTGAAATGCCCAGCATCGAGAAGTACTTGTCGCGGCGTTCCGCAGGAAGTTGGCCCGGCCCGATCGCCTTCGCCACCAGCACCGCCGCGTTGTTTTCCGGCGTCACACCTTTGCTGCACAACTGATTCAGCGCGCCAACATAATCGGGATAGCCATCCGCCGCCAGTGGCTCGGTGATGTAAGTCGTTTCTTTCGAGATCGCGATACGTCGGCGTTGCTTGCTCGATGTCGCGGACGCTGGCTCGCCGGCCACGGTTGGCTCGACATTCGCAATTGCTGCCGCGAGTGTAGCTGCCCCTGGGGCCGCGAGCATCAAGCTGGCCAACACTTCCCTGCGATTCCAGTTCGTCGTCATTAGCGTCTCCAGACTGCCGTGCAGGCGCGTTGCGCTCAACGGTATGGTAACGAGTCGATACAAAGCCGCAAGCGGCTCTTCGGAATCCGATGCCAAACAGGTTATCGTCGGGCGTCCGAGTCGGTGCCCCGCCTCCGATACCGGTAATACGCCGCGCACGCGCCTTCCGACGACACCATCGGCGCGCCCAACGGGCGGTCGGGCGTGCAGCGGATGCCGAACGCGGG
>JAJFUI010000067.1 GCA_021372555.1 Planctomycetaceae bacterium
TTGCTCACCGCAACCGATATCCCGTTGTAACAAGTTGCCGGCGATGCGGGCGGTGCCCCGTTGCCCGCGCTGTTCACAAACAGCACATTGTGTCGCGAGGCGTAATTGTCATAGTATTGATCGGCCACTGGATCCTCGACCGCAGCATACGACGGTGGTCCGCTGTTGAAAATGAAACTCTGATTGATCACCCGTGCATCATGCAACGCGCCGGAGATGTCCGATGGCAGCGCATTCGCTCCCACAACAGCGTTCACATAGTAACCGGCCTCGTAGTTGTCGACCGTGCTAACCCCCGGCGCAACGCCCGGGTTGACGCCGCTTGTCGCCTTGCCATAGAAGTTGACGGCCACCGAGTTCGCGTGCAGCGACGCTGCGCCGGCCGAGTTTGGCGATGCGTAAGTGCTCGGCGAATAAATCGTGCCGTCAGCCCCAATGTACGCAAAAGTGCTCGCCGGTAGATTCACGCTCGCCGGGTTGACCTGATATGCGCCTCCGGACGACGCCTCCACCTGAATCACCCCGACTCCGCTCCCGATGAGCGTTGGGTCCGCCTTTCGCAACGCCGTCACCCCAATGTCATCCAGCGGCCCCGCTATCGCCGCCCCGGTGAGCGCCAACAGACACGCCCACGCCGACAAAAATAGAAACACTCCGCGCCCTCGTCGGGCCGGTCGAGATGCAGTCGCCATAATTTCTCTGTTCCGTTGAGCGAGGCCGCTCAGCTTGATGAGGTCAAATGCACACGTACCCGCTGACGCTCGCGCGCCCCAGGCTAGCGCCTACGATAGTCGCAACCCAAAAATCAGTCAAGGTTTATCCGCGCATGCCGAATGGCTCATCGGTGGGGATGCCCGCACTTGCCTAACGACTGCTGCAATCCCGATAACCAGCGGGATCGCACTTCGGCACGCGCCTCCGCGCCCACCGTATTGCCACGGCCAAACCGGCCATCGCAACAGCCCAATGGCCCAGGTGGCCGTAATACGCCGTGTAAAACGCGAGTTTGAAGTATTCCGCCGCCACGGTCGGCATCCCGTGTTCGTCGAGCCACCACCGATCCATGTCGAACTCGTCCGTCGTGGCCGACACCATCGCCATCCGCCCCGCGTGATCCCCCAAGGCACGGTCAAATACCCACCGGCTCCTTCTCGTGTGATAGTCGCTTGTGAGCACCATCACCCGCACGCCTGGGTGCTTGTCCAGAAAATCGCTCAACGCTTTTGCCTCGTCATACGTCGTCGCCGCCTGGCCAGGCAGGATGCGAATCTTGCCCTCCGGCACGCCGCGCTGGATCAACACCTCCCGATTGATCTCGTGAGTCGGTGGTTGCACCCCGTCGATCACCTGCGGCGTCGCACGCACCTCCGCAATAAGCACGTCTCGCGCGCGATGCTCCTTCATGAGCGCCGCCGCGGCGAACGGCCGCGTGGACTCGTCCCCGTTCAACAGCATGATGTAGTCCGCCGCTTGCGGTGCCTCGCCCACGTCGAGCCACCTCGCCGCTCCCCGCAACAACGTGGCTCGCTCTACCCACGCCCCCGCCGCCAACGCAACGACGAGCGCCACCCCGACCAGCCAACGCCGCCATCGGCGCGATTCACCCCCGTCCCCCTTTCGGGACGGCGCCGAATCAATACTTCTCCCCTTTCCCTCTGCAAGAGCGGCCGGTGAGGGCCATTGGGCCTTAGAGCTTTCCTTCGCCATCTACCTGCCCACCTTCCCTGCGAACGCCCGCTCATACTCATCCGCATTCATCCGCGGTTGCTCCTCCACTGCCCCGCTGCCAGCCCATCCCTGCTGCAATCGCATCAGCCATGCGATGCCAAACTCCCGAAACCCGGCCCGATGCCGCCACCAGTCCTCACTGCTGAATCGCCGATCCGCCAATGCACGGACCCGCACTTGCCGCGCCCGCGACGGTTCCATTGCCGCGTCAATCGCCGCCCGCATCACAGCGCTTCGGAACTCCGCGCAGAGCAGAACAACCTGCGCCCCGTGATGATCGCCAAGCCAAGCCCCCAGAGTCTCGGCCACCGACCGATACCTATCCCCATTGCCCGCCGCGGTTATGATTGCACCGTCTGGAACCCCGCGAAGCCGCAACTGTTTTCGACCCAGCGCGTCGAACGAGGGCAGCACTCCGATCTCCGCCAGGCGTTCACGCCCGCAACCCACCAGCAACACGCGGCGTCCGCGTTCTTCCCGAAACAGCTTTGCCGCCGCGTCGTAGCAGCGGTCTCCGTCCGGCCCATGCGTCCTGCCGATTATGCAGATCCACTGAGACTCTCCGACCGGCTCGTTGACGACAAGCACCCTCGCGAGCCCGCCCAGAACCAGCGGGTGCAGAACCGCCGCGGCGGCAACAAGGATCGCCGCCACAACTGCTCGCCGTTTCCACTTCCCCTTCATGCGGCACCCGCGGATGAGACAAGAACGCCTGCAATACCACCACCGGGCGCTTATTATGCAAGAAAAGCTTCGCAACTGCGAGACGCTGCACTAGATTGCGCCACCACGCGCGCCGTTGGTGCGGCGGTTGCACTGTCGCACCCAAAAGAACGAATCGCTGACAATCACGCCGCGACGCGCGGATACGTTGGCGCAGCGACCGTTCGCTGACTGTCCAGCAGACTCATCAAATACCTGCCGTATCCGTTGTTGAACTGCCCTGCCAGCGTCTCCAACTGCCCGGCGTCGATAAACCCCTTATGGAACGCCACCTCTTCCAGACAAGCGATCTTCAAACCTTGCCGCTCTTCGATCGTCCGCACGAAGTCGCCCGCCTCCAACAGGGAGGTCTCCGTCCCCGTGTCGAGCCACGCAAACCCGCGCCCCAGCGTCTCGACGAAGAGCTGCCCCCGTTGCATGTACGCCCGATTCACGTCAGTAATTTCCAGCTCGCCCCGCGCCGACGGCTTCAATCCCGCTGCGATGTCGAGCACCTGGTTGTCGTAGAAGTAGAGCCCCGTCACCGCCAGATTCGACCGCGGACACCTGGGCTTTTCCTCAAGCGACAGCGCCTTCCCCGCGGCGTCCAACTCCACGACCCCATATCGTTCCGGGTCTTTCACCCGATACGCGAAGTTCGTCGCCCCCGTCGGCCGCGACACAGCCCGGTCTAGGCTCGCCTGAAAACCCTGCCCGTAAAAAATATTGTCGCCCAAGATCAACGCCACGCGGTCCTGACCGACGAACCGCCGCCCAATCAAGAACGCCTGTGCCAGCCCCTTCGGCTCCGGCTGCACCTCATACGAAATCGACGTCCCAAACCGGCTGCCGTCCTCCAGCAAACGCTCGAATCCGCCAATGTCCTGCGGCGTCGAAATCACCAAAATGTCTCGAATCCCCGCCAGCATCAGCACCGACAACGGGTAGTAGATCATCGGCTTGTCGTAGACCGGCAGCAACTGCTTGCTCACCGCCCGCGTGATCGGATACAGCCGCGTCCCCGACCCGCCCGCCAGCACGATTCCTTTCGAAACGCCGTTCATTTGTTGCATGGCCGATTCCCCGTCGTGCTCCTCATACCTCGCCATCGTACTCGCGCTCTCGTTGGTGCGGCAGTTGCACTGCCGCACCCCAACAACCGCGCAACCGTCAGGCCACCCACTACGCCAGCCCCAACCTCTCCCGCTGATACTCCCCGCTCGACGCCCGCGCAACCCATTCCGTATTGTCGAGATACCACCGCACCGTCCGACGAATTCCCGCGTCAAAATCATGCTCGGGCTGCCACCCCAGCTCCCGTCGAATCTTGCTGGCGTCAATCGCATAGCGTCGGTCGTGCCCCGGCCGATCCCGCACAAACGTGATCAGCGAAGAACACGGAGCATGCGGCAATCCAGGCCGCAACTCGTCCACAACCCGGCAAATCGTCCGCACCACGTCGATGTTCTTTTGCTGGCAATTCCCGCCGATGTTGTACGTCTCGCCCGGTCGTCCCGCCGTCAGCACCCGCCACAGCGCCCGGCAATGGTCCTCGACGAACAACCAGTCGCGCACGTTTTGCCCGTCGCCATAGACCGGCAGCGGTTTCCCCTCCAAGGCATTCAGGATCGTCAGCGGAATCAGCTTCTCCGGAAACTGGCACGGCCCGTAATTGTTCGAGCAGTTCGTCACTAGCACTGGCAGCTTATACGTCCGGAAGTACGCTCGCGCCAGATGATCGGCCGCCGCCTTCGTTGCCGAGTACGGCGAACTCGGATCATAAGGGCTCGACTCCGTGAACATCCCCGTCGGTCCCAGCGATCCGTATACCTCGTCGGTCGAAACGTGCAGAAACCGAAATTTCTCCGCCCGCTCCGCCGGAATTTCGCCCACGTACCGCCGCGCGGCGTCCAGCAACTCGAACGTCCCCAACGCGTTCGTCCGCACGAACTCCGCCGGACCGTCAATCGACCGATCGACATGCGATTCCGCCGCGAAATGGACGATCGCCGTCGGCTCCTGCTCGTCCATCACTCGCTCGACCGTCTTCCGATCCGCAATGTCCCCGCGAACAAAGACATAGCGAGGATGATCAGACACCGAGCGAAGCGAATCGAGATTGCCCGCGTACGTTAGCTTATCCAGGTTGACTACCCGGCAAGTCTGTTGGGCGAGACACTGACGCACGAAGCAACTGCCAATGAATCCCGCCCCGCCGGTGACAACAATCGTGTCCATGGGCATCCGTTTCCCGCCAGGCAAAAGCACTCCGCTCCCGTTCGCGCATACCCCTCCAAAGGTACCCGAACGATCCAAAGTTATATCGCCCGATCCGAACCCGGGCAATACGAAGTTCAGACCGCTCGTAGTCCCGTCTTCAGGCGGCAATTCCGCAAAATGCCGTCAAGAATAGGATTTCCCTGCCACTTCGATTAAAATCCGGCTAACAGCGGGAAATGCTCCGCCAAGCCCCACGACCTGCTGCCGTGAAACGCCCTCGCTTCCGCGGTGTCTATACTCAAGGACACCCGTTAGCCACGACCGGCGGGGACTGTCCTGTCCCCTTCGACGCACAATGAGCAGCATCCTCTCACCGGAAGCCGTGACTCACCTTTGGGCCAAGCACAGCCCAGTGCTCGTGCTCTACGCTCGACAATGGTGCCACGTCCCTGAGGATGTCGTTCAAGAGGCGTTCCTGCTGCTCACGCGGCAAGCCATCGCCCCGCAAAATCCTGTCGGATGGCTTTATCAGGTGGTCCGAAACAGCGCCATCAACGCCGCACGATCCGGTCGCCGTCGCTCGCGCCGGGAAACGATCGCCGCCTCCAAAAGTGATCCGTGGTTTGAACCGTCCCTCGATGAACGCCTCGACGCCGCCGCCGCCACCGAGGCGATGACGCAACTGCCGCTTGCCCAGCGAGAGGCGATCGTCGCTCGTCTCTGGGGTGGCCTATCGTTTGATGAAATCGCACGCCTCAGCGGTAGTTCTGCCGCCACCGTCCACCGCCGCTATTGGCGCGGAATCGCCGCTTTGCGAGAAAGACTCGACAAATCATGTCCCACCGCAACAAGACAGACCTGAAAGCCTTCGAAGCCCGGCTCGCCGCCCTCCGCCCGCGCGAGAACCTCCACTCTCCCATTGGGAGAGGGGCCGGGGGTGAGGGCCAGAACGGCGGCGAGAGCCGAAATCTCGCCGCTCCCTCCCGGGCCGGGGGTGAGGGCCCTGAGGGCTGCGCCCCTTCGCCTTCCACAGCCGTCACCCAGACAGAGCCGCCCCACACCTGTTCCAATCCCTCCGGCCACCGCTTCCTCTGCGTCTACTGCGGCTCCGA
>JAJFUI010000074.1 GCA_021372555.1 Planctomycetaceae bacterium
GGCGATTCGCTCGAACCGCTTGAAGAAGCGGTGGAACGTTTCCATGCCGGTCTGGACTTCTGCCAACCGCTCTTCGCTGTAGTCGATCGGGCGGCGGTAGTGGGTCGAGAGGACGAAGAAGCGGACGGTCTCGCCCGAGAACTTTTTGAGCATGTCGCGGAACGGGGCCGAGCCTTTCGACTTGCTGATCTTGCCGGCCTCTTGCGCGGCCAGGTCGCCCTCGGCGGGCCGGGTGGCTCGTCCGCCAACCTTGCCGACCTCGCTGCTCGCCTGCATCAGCCCGTTGTGGAGCCAGTACTTGGCCATCGGTTTCCCGTGGGCGCATTCGCTTTGGGCGATTTCGTTTTCGTGGTGGGGGAAGGCCAAGTCGAGACCGCCGCCGTGGATGTCGAACGTCTCGCCCAGCAGCTTGCGGCTCATGGCGGAGCACTCGATGTGCCAGCCCGGCCGACCTTGGCCCCAGGGGCTTGGCCACGACGGCTCGCCGGGCTTAGCGGACTTCCACAGGGCGAAGTCGGCGCTGCTCCGCTTGCGGTCGGCCATGCCGCCCCCCTCGCCGCGCATCGCGTCGACGCCGCGATGGCTTAGCTTGCCGTAATCGGGACACTTGGCGACCTCAAAGTACACGTCGCCGCTGGCCTCGTAGGCGAAGCCCTTTTCAACGAGCGTCTTGGTGAGCTCGATGATCTCGGCCATGGTCTCGGTGCAGCGAGGGAAGTGGTCGATCACGTCCACGCCCAGCTCGCCGAGGTTGTGCATATAGTCGTCGGTCATCTCGGCCGCCAGTTGCGACATCTTCACGCCCCGGGCGTTCGATTCGGCGATCAGCTTGTCGTCCACGTCGGTGATGTTCACCACGAGCGTCACGTCGTAGCCGGAGTAGGCCAGGTAACGCTTAATGGCGTCAAAGATCACCGGGCCGACCATGTGGCCGATGTGGCTCGGCTTATAGACGGTCGGGCCGCAAAGGTAGATGCCGACCTTGCCAGGCCGGACCGGCTCGAAGGGTTCTTTCGTACGTGTCAGTGTGTTGTAGACGCGGAGCATGGGTTTTAGGTCTTGGGATTTAGGTCTTAGTTCTTGGTTCTTGTTTGGCAGTTCTTGCCGATGGAGCGGATGAAGCCGTTCAGGGCGGGCACGAGATTGCCACTAAAGTCTTAAGTGATTCGGTCTGTTGTGGGTCGAGGAGCTTCCGACGAAAGGCGCGGCGGAGCCAAAAATTTCCAATTGCTAACAACCCTGCACACTTCATCCGCCAATTCTTCTGCCAAGAGATACACCCGCAAGTTCTCCAAGTTCGTTTTTGCCATATGCGTCCGAGTCGGAGACCGAGACGTAAGCCCTAAGTCCTAGGACCCTCTTCCAGAAGCGCGACACACTGGGCGGCGATCGCTTCCTCGCGGCCGATCGGGCCGATGCCCTCGCCGGTTTTGGCTTGGAGACCGACGCGCTCGACCTCGATGTGGAGGATGTCGGCGAGGCGTTGGCGGATGGTTTGGCGATGGGGCAGCAACTTCGGTCGCTGGGCAAAGACGATGCAGTCGACGTTGACGATTTGCCAGCCGAGGGCGGCAACCGCTTCCAGGGCCGTGGCGAGCATTTCGGCGGAGTCGCGGCCGCGATTCTCGGGATCGGTGTCGGGAAACATCTGGCCAACATCGCCGAGGGCAGCGGCGCCGAGCAGGGCGTCGATCACGGCGTGCAGCAGGGCATCGCCGTCGCTGTGGGCGATCCAGTGGCGATCGAAGGGGATATCGACGCCGCCGAGGCGCAGCGGTCCGCCCGGCTGAAGCCGGTGCAGATCATACCCAATGCCGACGCGCAACCCGTTCGTGGCCATGTCTCCTCCGCGTGGCGGCCGCCGGTCGTTGGCGGCGAGTGGGGGAATTATAGCGACAACCGGGCGCGGGGGG
>JAJFUI010000096.1 GCA_021372555.1 Planctomycetaceae bacterium
AACTGCCGCACCAACGGCGGCACATTGGATCGGTCATGCCTTGACGGTCACGCTGCTCACGGAGTTACGCTCACTGGCGGCTGGTTCGACATGGCGACCCAGCCATTGGAGGCACTGGTTGGCGATTCCGGCGGCATCGAGGCCGAGGTCGGCAAGCAGTTCGTTGCGGGGGCCGTGCTCGAGGTAGCGATCGGGAACGCCGAGGCGATGGAGGTGGCTGGCATCCAGGCCGGCATCCGCGGCGGCCTCGAGCACCGCGCTGCCAAAGCCGCCCATTAAGACGCCCTCCTCGACTGTGACGACCAACGGGCTTTGCTTGACGGCGCGCAGAATCGTCTCGGTGTCGAGGGGTTTGACGAAGCGGGCGTTGATGACGCCGAAGTCGAGCCCCTGCTGCGCCAAGCGTGTGGCGGCGGCGACGCACGCGGGCAGCAGCGCGCCGCAGGCGATCAGCGTGCCATCGGCGCCTTCATGAAGCACTTCAGCTTTGCCCAACTTGACCTCGCCGTTCTGGCCCGCGGCGGGGCGATCGACCGTCTCGGCTGCCGTTTTCGCGTAGCGGATGGCGACGGGGCCGCCGTGCTGCAGCGCCCAATGTAGCATGGGAGCGACATCAGAAGCATCGCCGGGGGCCATGACCACGAAGTTCGGCAGCGGTCGCAGATAGGTGAGATCGAAGACGCCATGATGCGTCGGGCCGTCGGGACCGACGATGCCGGCCCGGTCCAACAGCAGCGTGACGGGGAGATTTTGGAGCGAAACTTCCTGGAACAACTGGTCGTAACTGCGTTGCAGGAAGGTGCTGTAGATGTCGACGACGGGACGAAGGCCGGCTTTGGCCAAGCCGGCGGCGAAACCGACGGCGTGGGACTCGCAGATGCCGACGTCGAAGAAGCGATCGGGAAACTGCTCGCGGATCGGTTCGAGCATATTTCCTTGGCACATCGCGGCGGTGATGGCGAGAACCTTGGGGTTGTTCTGCATTTCGGCCAGCACGGCGTCGCGCACCACTTGGGTATACGGGGGGCGGCCGGAAGTGCGTCGGGCGATGACGATCGAGCCGTTTTCGCGGCGGAACGGCGCCGGAGCGTGGAAGGTGGTTGGGTCTTTGACGGCCGGCGCGAAGCCGTGGCCCTTCTCCGTGACCACGTGAAGCAAGACGGGGCCTTCGACCTGCCGAACCATCGCCAGATATTTCTGCAACTGGCGGATATTGTGGCCGTCGACCGGGCCGACGTAGCGAAATCCGATGTCCTCGAAAAACATGCCGCCGAGGAGGCCGGCCTTGAGCGCGTCTTTGACCTGAGTGACGAACCGCTCGACGGGGTCGCCAAGGACCGGCACGCGGTTCAGCAGCTTTTGGACTTCCAGCTTGAGCCCCGTGTAGAACTGGGCCATGCGGAGGCGGTCGAGCGTTTCCGCCAGGCCGCCGACCCGCGGGCAGATCGACATCTTATTGTCGTTGAGGATGACGATCAGGTTCTTCTTGAGCCCACCGGCGTTGTTCATTGCCTCGAAGACGGGGCCAGACGGGAATGCGCCGTCGCCGATGACAGCCACGACGCGGCGGTTCTCGGTCGGGCGGAGCAGGTCGTCGCCGCACTTGAGGCCCAGCGCGGTGCCAACGCTCATGCCGGCGTGGCCCGTCATGAAGAGGTCGTAGTCGCTTTCCGCGGGATTCGGGTATCCCATCAGGCCGCCCTTCGCACGCATCGTTTGGAATCGGTCGTAGCGACCGGTCACCATTTTGTGCGGATAGACTTGGTGGCCGATGTCCCAGACGAGGCGGTCGCGGCTGAAGTCGAAGGTGGTGTGAAGAGCCAAGGTGAGCTCGACGACGCCCATGTTCGAGGCGAAATGGGCGGTACGCGTAGCGGCGAGGCGGCAGAGGGCCTCGCGCATCTCAGCGGCCAGTTTGACCATGTCGGCGTCGGAGAGACGCTTGAGGTCGGCGGGGGAGCAGATTGTGGAGAGCAGTGTGTCCATCAGTGATTCCTTTCGAGGACATACTGCGCGAGCGCCCGCAACTCGTTGGCTTCCGGCCCGAAGGAGGCGAGGGCATCGTGGGCGGCGGTGGTCAATTCACGAGCGCGGCGGACGCTTTCGTCGACGCCCAGCACGCTAGGAAAGGTGAGCTTGCCGTGTGCGGCATCCTTGCCGACGCGCTTGCCCATGGCGACTTCGGTGCTTCGGACATCGAGCAGGTCGTCGGTGATCTGGAATGTGAGGCCGAGACAGGTTCCATACGTATCGAGGGCGGCCAGTTGTTCGGCGTCGGCTCCCGCGACGAGTGCGCCCAGCCGCAGGGAGACGCGGATCATGGCGCCGGTCTTGCGGCGATGGATGGATTCGAGGTGGCCTATCGCCGCCTTTCCTCTGCCACCTTCCCCTTTTCTTTCGCTTTCGAGGTCGTCGACTTGTCCGCCGACCATGCCGCAGGGACCGGCAGCTTCGGCCAGCGCGGCGCAGCAAGAGGCGGTGGCTGGCGGCTGAACGCCCTGGGCGAGGGTCTCGAACGCCAGGGTTAGCAGGGCGTCCCCGGCGAGGATCGCGGTGGCCTCGTCAAAGGCCTTGTGGCACGTGGGCCGGCCGCGTCGCAGATCGTCGTTGTCCAAGGCGGGAAGGTCGTCGTGGATCAACGAATACGCATGGATCATTTCAACGGCGCAGGCGGCCGGGATGGCCGCGTCGCAAGTGCCGCCACATGACTTGGCGGCCAGGAGGACGAGCATCGGGCGAATCCGCTTGCCCGGCGCGAGCAGACTGTGACGCATGGCCTCGCGGAGCTTCGTTGGGCAGCCGTCGCCCAGCCGCGTGCAAGCGTCCAGGGCAGCATCGATCTGCGGTCCGGCTGACCTGGCAAAAGCGGCAAAGGAGGAGGCTTTTTGAGGCACGGCTTGATCGTTCATGCTCCCACCAGTTTACACCTGGAGCGGCCCTAGTCCAGAGGGACATCCCCCCGCGAGGAGCCGTGGGCAGACGCGATTATGGTTCGGCGCACTGGCCATCGGTCGGCGGTTTCTGGCCGCCACGTCGCCGGCCGCGACGGTTGCCGGGCTCGCCCTGGGCGATGGTGGCGGTGCCATCGAACGGCTCGGTGATGGCGTTGCCTTGGGCGTCGACGCCGCTCAGGAGTTCGATCCGTCGCTCCGCCCGCTCGAGCAATTCGTACGACTGGCGGAGGAGCTTCACGCCTTCCTCGTAGCGTTCAAGCGATTCGTTGAGGCCGATGTTCCCTTCCTCCAGCGCATGGACGATTTCCTCGAGCCGCTTTAATGCGTCCTCGAAGGCGATCGGGGCTGCTTCGTCGTTGGAAGGTTCCTTCGACATATCGTCTTCAACTCACTCCCACTCGATTGTCGCAGGGGGCTTGCTGCTGATGTCGTAGACGACGCGATTGACGCCGGCGACTTCGTTGATGATTCGCGTGGAGATGCGAGCCAGGAGGTCGTAGGGCAGATGACTCCAATCGGCGGTCATGAAGTCCTCGGTGTTGATCGAGCGGACCGCGACGACGTTGGCGTAGGTGCGGGCATCGCCCATCACGCCAACCGATTGGACCGGCAGCAAGACAGCGAAGGCTTGCGAGGTTTTGCGGTAGAGGCCGGCACGCTTGATCTCGCCGACGACGATGGCATCGGCGTCGCGAAGCACGTCGAGGCGGGCCTTGGTGACTTCGCCGACGCAGCGGACCGCGAGGCCGGGGCCGGGGAACGGATGGCGCCAAACGATGTCCTCCGGCAGGCCCAGTTGCTCGCCGAGCGTGCGGACTTCATCCTTGAACAGGTCGCGAAGCGGCTCGATCAGTTCGAACGCCAGGTCCTCGGGCAAGCCGCCCACGTTATGGTGCAGTTTGATGGTGGCGGCGGGGCCATCCGGCGAGCCGCCGCTTTCGATGACGTCGGGATAGAGCGTGCCTTGGGCAAGGAAGCGGGCGTCTTTTACCTTGGCGGCTTCGTCGGTGAAGCACTCGATAAAGGCGTGGCCGATCCGCTTCCGCTTATCTTGCGGATCAATGGCGCCGGCCAGGGCCGCGAGGAACTTGTCCTCCGCCTTGACGACATGCAGGTCGGTATTGAAGTGGCCGGTGAACTCCGAGATGACCGATTCTTCCTCGTCCTTCCGCAACAGGCCGTTGTCGACGAGGATGCAGGTGAGTTGCGGCCCGATGGCCTGGGCCAACAGCGCAGCAACGACAGAAGAATCGACGCCGCCGCTGAGGCCGCAGATGACGCGGCTCGTACCGACGCGGCGGCGGACCTGCTCGACGGTCTCGCGAGCGAAGTCACCGAGTTGCCAGGCGCCGCGGCAACCGCAGGCATGCTTGAGGAAGTTGCCGAGAATCTTTGCGCCCTCGGGCGTGTGCGTGACCTCGGGATGGAATTGCAGACAGTAGATCGGCAGCCGGCGGTGCTTGGCGGCGGCGACCGGGCAGGTGGCCGTCGAGGCGAGCGGCTGGAAGTCGTCCAAAGCTGGCGAGACCTGGTCGCCGTGGCTCATCCACACGTCGATCTGGGCGGGGACGCCTTCGAACAGGGCATCGCGTTCGATGACTTGGCAGCTTGCGCGGCCGTACTCGCGGCGGGAGCTGGCTTGGACCGTCCCGCCGAGGGCGCGGCAGGCGAGTTGCATGCCATAGCAGATGCCGAGCACGGGGAGGCCGAGGCGGAAAATGCCGGAGTCGCACTGCGGGGCGCCGGGCTCGTAGACGCTGGCTGGGCCGCCCGAGAGGATGATGCCCATCGGGGCCAGTTCAGCGATCCGTTCGGCAGTGATGTCGTGACGGACGATCTCGCAGTAGACGTGCTGTTGACGGACACGGCGCGCGATCAGTTGGGCGTACTGCGATCCGAAATCGAGCACCAGGACTTTTTCGTCGGCAACCCGCTTCATTGGCGGTCCTCAGTGGGAAACCCCGAATTATAAACCGTCTGAGGGCGCTCGCCTAGTGGGGGCTGCAGTGCACGGTGTTGGACGACCGTCGCGCAAATGAGCAAAATCGCCGCGCCCTTCGCTGGCGATAGGACCGACCTTGCCGCGTCGGCGATGGCCTGACGGAGCGTTGTCGACGATCGACGATTGCGGCCTGCCACCTGCGCACGTTGTCAGTATGGGGACGGACGAGTATTATGCAGAGGATTGGTCGCTCACGAACGAGGAAACATGCTGATACTACTGACGAATGACGATGGGATATACGCCCCGGGGCTGGCGGCGCTCGAGTACGAGCTGCGGCAGTTGGGCGAAGTGGTTGTCGTGGCGCCGGCCACAGAGCAGAGCGGCGTCGGGCACTCGATTACCTACCTGACACCGCTGATTGTGAAGGAGGTGTTTCGGAACGGGACGCCGGATCGCTGGGGTTGGGCGGTCGACGGGAGCCCGGCGGATTGCGTCAAGCTTGGCATTCAGGAGTTCTGTCCACGGACGCCCGACTTGGTGGTGAGCGGGATCAACGGCGGGCTGAACGCCGGGATCAATATCCTGTATTCCGGCACGGTGGCGGCGGCCATCGAAGGGGCGTTTTTTGGGGTCACCAGCGTTGCGGTGTCGCTGGAGTTCGACGAACACGCGCGGTTTGGCGATGCCGCGCGGCTGGCTCGCAAGATTATTCGGCAGATTTTGGATCAGAAGGGTTCCGGTCGGGATCTATTTAACCTGAACATTCCGACGGCAGCGCTTGACGGGGAGCCTGAGGTGTGTGTGGTGCCGATGAATGTCGCCCGGTATGGCGATACCTTCGAGAAGCGGTCCGATCCGTGGGGACGCGACTATTACTGGTTGATGGGCGGACCGCCGGACACAACCGTTGGAGAGACGGACCTCTCGGCGCTGGCCAAGGGGAATGTGACGATCACGCCGCTCGATTATGACTTGACGCGGCGATCGACATTGTCGCAGATGAGTAGTTGGAAGTTTGAGTTGCCGCCGGATGAGGCGGCGAGCCAGTCGCCGAAGATGTTTGCGTCGGACGTAAGTGTCGTTCGCAAAAAGAGGAAGAAGGAGAGTGTGCAATGACTCGATTTCTTTTAACCAGCTTGATCGTTGTGGGGCTTGCAGGCTGCATGGACCGGGAACCGGCGGGACGCGCCAAGCAGCCGCCGGCAGGGACGACTGCGCCGCCAGCGGCGAAGCAGACCCCGCCGGCGCGATCGGTGCCGGCAGTCCCGGCCACGCCTGGAGCGAAGGCGCCGGCCGCCGTGCCGGAGGAGAAGCCGGCGAAGTCGACCAGCGAGAAGGCCCAGGTGGGCGTGGGCGAAAAGGGTCGCGGCTATCCGGCCGGCATGTATGCGGCCAAGACCTATTGGGCCATCCAAGAGCGGCTGGCGTTCGACCTGGTGGACCACGCGATGCAACTCTTTAAGGCCAGCGAGGGTCGCGCGCCGAAGGACAACGCCGAGTTCATGCAGCGGATCATCAAGGAGAACATGATCAAGCTGCCAGAGCTTCCCGCGGGGGATCGTTACGAGTACGACCCGAAGACGGAAGAGTTGATGGTGGTGCACCCGGCGTCGTAGAGGGTGGGGTAGGTTGGCGATCTGCCTCAGCGCGGCGATTTTTCAACGGCGACGACCGGGCCAGAGGCACAAGGCGACTGCGCCTACGGCGAGCAAGGCGATCGTGGAAGGTTCCGGCACGGTCCCGAGATACGTGACTTGCCCGGTGGTGTACAGTTGCGAGATGTCCCAGCCGGGATCAGCGACGATCTGGAACTGTCCGGTCGGACTGACGCCGGACCAATCGAAGAGCTTGAACGTATCGCCCACCAAGCTGCTCAGATCGACGCCTTGGGCGAGCGTCAGGTCGAGCTCACCGCCGAGCGCGACGGGGATGCCATTGGCGAACGCGATGGTTGAACCCCACGGCTGACCGTCGAGAACGATTTGCAGAGACGCGCTTGAATCGAAACTAGCTTGTCCGAGGATCGTAATGCATTTAGGGACGGGCGCGAAGTAACGCCCCGGGGAGTTGACGTCAAAGTTCCGCACTGGAAAGCACTCTGCGGCGATCAAGTTCAGTCCGCTCACCGTGCCGTTGCTCAGGATCGTGTTGCGTGCGATTGCATCGACTGGCTGACCCGAAAAGTCGGTGCCGCGCAAATCAGCGTCGCTAAAGTCCGCGCCCGTGAGAACGGCGTAAGAAATGGATGAGTGGGTGAGGTTTTGGCCTGCAAAGTTCCAGTTCGTTAGGTCGACATCGTTTGCGTTGTTGCTACCGCCGAGCGAAACGCCGCGCAGGTCCTTCGCCTTATAACTGGCCGTGCTGTAAAGTTGTGCGGCCGTCAGGCCGGTGGACCACAGGTACGCGCCGTTGATCGTCGCGTTCGTCAGGTTTGCGCCGCTCAGCTTCGTCTGAGAAAGGTCGGCACCCGTGGCGTTTGCGCCCGTCAGATCTGCGCCTGCAAGGTTTGCGCGGCACCACATGCTTCCAGTCAGATCAACACCACGTAGGTTAGCGTTGGTCAAGTTGACCGTCTCCATCCAAGATTTCGTGAGGTTCGCACCACTCAGATTTGCGCTGGTGAGGTCGGCTCCGCTTGTCGTGCCAGAGTCGAACACCGCATCTGCAAGGTTCTGATTGGATAGGTCACAACCAGCTAGACTGCAGGCGGTGAGCGTGATTCCATGCAGGTCCTTCAACTGATAGCTGCGGGTACTATAGAGTTGGCTGTTGGTTATGTTGCAGCGTCCAAAATTCGCGTGCGTCACAGCGGCGCCCGCTAGGTTGGCATTTGTGAGAGTGGCATCGTAAAAGGAGGCACTTGTAAGGTCTTGGTTCGAAAAATCCCAACCGGTGAGATCGGACTTCACTCCGTAGTCAGCCCCGAAAGCCACTCCGTGTAGGTCTTTCTTCTGGTAGCTAAGCGTGCTGTATAGCTGGTCGGCGGTAAGGTTTGATCTCATGAAGCTTGTGTTGGCGAGGGTCGCGCCTGAGAGGTTGGCCCCGGTGAGGGTCGTATACGATAGGTCTGCTCCGGTAAGGTCGGCGTTGTGGAGGTCCGCGCCGGTCAAGGTGCTGTACCTCAGACACGCGTCGGTAAGATTTCCACCACCGAGGCTCGCGTTGCTAACGTCGAAATGGGCTGACGCACTTCCCGGTAGCTTGATCGCATGAAGGTCCTTGGTCTGGTAGCTGCGGGTGCTAAGAAGCTGAACTCTTGTGAGGTTTGAGTTGGAAAAATCGGTTTGGGCAACGGTCGCCCCTGTTAGTACCGCATTGGTCAACGTGCTGTACGCGAGACTCGCCGCTGTGAGGTTGGCGTTGGTGACGCTGGCGCCCGTCATGTTGCTGTAACCAAAGTCGTTTCCGGCGAGATTTCCCCCGTCCATTGCTGCGCCGCTAAGGTCTGTCCTGTAGAATCTCGTCTGTGCCATGGTCGCGCCGACGAAGTTCGCGCCGCTCAAGGTGCATCGGCCGAAGTCGACGTTGGTCAAGTTAGCGTTGCCAAAGTCCGCATCCGTTAAGTCGCTATACGGCGTGCCCAGCATAGGCATATAGTAATTGAACTGGGCGCCTGTCAAGTTTTGCCCGGTAAAATCGCACCCGGTGAGGTCTTTGGGGGTCGTCAGAGTCCCAGCAAGACAGATGCCGCGAAGGTCTTTTGTTCGGTAGCTCGCGGTACTGTATAACTGGCCGACGGTAATGTTGGAGTTGCGAAACTGCGCTCCGGTTATGACGGCGTCCGTAAGATGTGCATTTGTTAAGACAGCACCGCTGAGATCAGCGTTCGTTAAGACCGCTGAAGCCAGATTTGCGTTTTGAAGATTGACGCCGATCAGATACGCCTGGGTCAGGTTGAGACCTGCAAGATTGGCGCTTGCGACAGCCGATGCTCCAGTCCCTCCCGGGCAGAGGGTTGTCGATGGCTCCTTGCCTCCGCTGGGGTCGGTGGGAATGACCCATTCCCATTGGTAAATGTCAGCCCGCGCTGGGGCGGCGACAAACAGGGTGGTCGCAAGCAGGCAGAAGGCGACGAAAGCGGCGATGCGAGGAACCATGCGTATCCCTCCAACTCGTGCAGACAGAAACGCGCGCGTTATCAGGCACGTGAGTGCGCTAGGCCGAAGGAAAAGGAGGCCGTCTAATATAGAGAGGCCAGAGGTGCAAGGCAATCCCTCTGTCGATGGGGTCTTGGCGGGTGTGCGCTCGTTTTCACCGATAATCGCTGAACAGTCCCCGGCTGGGACGCGGGACGATTTCGGAGACCAGGAGGCCGCGGCGTCGGGCTTCCGATGCGGCGACGGTCACGCCAGACGGCGGCTACTGTGCCGATCATCAGACAGTAGCCTGTGCCGCCCAGGGCCATGGCGACTGGATGCCGAGGAGGATCACTCGGCCGTCGCGTTACGTCGGCCCGCTGCCGTTTTCGAGACGCCAGGCGATGGCGGCGCCGAGGGCGCAGCCGAGTAGATCCATGGAGATCATGAGGGCGATGTACCAGCCGGCGTAGAACTTGTGCCAGATGAACGGAGCGGCGATGAGGTAGCTGTACGAGCCGGCCAGGAGACCGCGGAGCATCGCAGTTGCGAGT
>JAJFUI010000097.1 GCA_021372555.1 Planctomycetaceae bacterium
GGGCTACTGCTCGTTCCGCAGCGCCATGCTCATCGAACGCTTCGGCACCGGCATGACGGCAGGCATGACGTCGAACGGAACCCCAACGCAATACTTGGGGCGCAGAGCCACGGCTTCATTGCCTAGCTTCGACTTTACGGCGTTCCCGAGCTTGGTTACTGAACCAAGGTGGTCGTTGTGTGGATCGGAGGCAAATGGATCGCCCGTCGTGGCCATAAAGACTTCCATGACGCGCCGGACCTCGGGACTGGGATCAATCGTTTGCCCATCGGGGCGCAGCGTACCGGCCGACTCGAAGCTGCCCACGGTGACGATGCTCGTGTACCGGGTGTGATACTGGTAGGCCTCGTATCCTTTTTCGCGGAGGGCCGCGGCCAACGTGTCCGCTTTCTTGGCGGCTTCGACCAGTTGACTTCCCATCTGATTCCGCCCGTCCTCGATCGCGCGGATTTTGGTCGCGTCGATTTCGGCGGCGCCGGTGAAGGTGGCCACTTTCACCGTGTACCGGCCAGGGCACTCCAGCAGGCTGTAGGGCACGCCTTTGTTGAGCGCCACGACTTCCTCGTCGACGCCCGGCGAATTGAAATACTCGGGGGGCAACATTGGATTGGTGGTGATGAAGGCATGACGCATTGGCCCCAGCGTCTTCCGCTCGCTGCCGATTTTTTCGTATACCTGCCGCTGAAGCTGTCGCCAGTCGACGAGTGTCTGGTTGGTCGACTTCCCGTCCTTCACCTCCAGACATGCCGGCAAGGCGTATTTGATCGTTCGCAGTGTCGCTTGCGCCTCGCTGTCGTCGGCTGTCGCATAGTTGCCGACCAGCACCACATGCTCGACGATTTCGGGATGGCTTTGCTTTTCTTTGTCTTTCTCGTTCCGGTATTTGGAGTATTTCCACTTCGCCGGATTGCCGTGCCGCCCCAATCCGCTGCCACGGCCCTCGGCCGCGCCGGGGTCGTACTGGGCGCAATAGCAGTAGGCCGGGACCCGGTAGCGCTTTCGCAATTCGTGCACCAACTCCTTGGCCTGCTTTTCGGCGCCGTCGCCGGAGAACGTGCAGGCCATGATCATCCACGGCCCGTTCGATTCGTTGATCGTGTAGTTCTTCTCCGGGTCGGCCTTGACGCCGCCGAGCGAAAGCATGTTGTTCCACGGAGGCGATGCCTCGCAGGTTGCCGCCACTGCCGCGCCGATGACAGCGGCGCCGATCCACCGTCGGAACATTTGTTTTCCATGCATGGTCAACACTCCCGCAGAACAGCCCACGATCTCGTCTGCATCAAGCGGGGGGAGTGTAGCAGGACGGGAATACCCATGCCAGAGCAGATTGATCGACCGGGCGGCGCACCGTTTCTCCACGGATTCAACCTTGACTAATCGCCGCAAAAACGCCTATATTCCGCAGCCCGCCGAAACAAGGAGCCGTGGCAGGATGCTGGCCGACGAAGCAAGTGCTGTGACCTTGGACCGCGCATTGTGGCGGCGTATGCCCATGGAACGGGGCTGGGTCGCAGCGATTGCATTGCTCGTGCTTGTGGTGGCGTGCTATGGGCGCATCGTCAAGACGTTCTTTGTGCAGGACGACTTCCTGATGCTGGCGGTTGCCCAATGGCCGATGCCCAATGAAGCGATGTACCGGGGGATCTTCTTTTTCCGCCCGCTGTCGACGTACTGGCTCACCGTGCTCAACGTGGCAATCTGCGGGATGCAGCCGGTCGGTCACCACGTAATCCACTTGGCGATGTTTTTGGCCACGATCGCTATTTTGTTCGCCTGGCTGCGAGACTCGAGCGGCTCGGTGATCGGGGCGCTTTTCGGCACGGTGTTGTACGCGTTCTCGAAAACGCACCTATACACACTTGGCTGGATCGCCGGAGGCATCGACGTTTCGGCGGCGCTGTTTTTCGTCCTATGCCTCTGGATGACCGGCCGGTATTTGCGGGCATCCGACGCCCGCGCTCGGGTGTGTCCTTGGCTCTGTCTGGGGATTGGACTTAGCTTTGCCTGTGGATTGCTGTGCAAGGAATCCTGTGTGGTATTTGCGCCGGCATACCTGGCGTGGATTGCGGTCCGCAGGTATTCGTCGCGGCGGCCTTTTCAGCGGGCGGAGATTGCGCTGGCCGTCGTGCTCTTGGCGGTGCTTGCCGTCTATCTGCCCTGCTGGCGTGTGGCGAGTTGCGTTATTGGGTCGCCCGCTGCACGACTTCAAATTAAGCCCAGCCGCAGTGAAAAAGTCCTATGCGACAGCGTCATCGCGGTGCTTCCGGCTGGAGAGTCGTCGTTGCCACGGAGGACCCTGTGGCTCGTGATCCCTTGTGCGATGGTCGGCATCATCTGGGCACTCCGTCGCCGCGCCACTAGGGTTCGCGAGCATCTAGCGATGGCCCTTGCCATCTGGGCGTCGTCCGCGGTCATTTACGCATTTACCGAATATCCGTGGTGGTTACAGCTTTACTATTCCCATTTCAGCGTCATTGGGCTGACGCTTCTGGCGGCGATGACCGTCTGCGGACTCGAAGCCTGGGTGGCCGATCACCGCAATTGCCGAAGAGCGGCCGTCGGCGTTGCCGCGGTCTTCTTTGGCGTTTGGATCGTGCTTGGCTTCCACACCATTCGGGACGGCATCCGACTCCGACGGTCACCAGCGCTTTGCGATGCCGAACTTTCCAGGGCAGCGTACGAACAATTGGCCCCGTACCTTAAGGCTGGCCAATACAAGCAGGTCGTGTTCCTTGGCGTTTCCGACATCGTGTGGTCTTCCATGCACGGCGGCGACATGCTTAGCGCGTTTTATCCGGGGCTACGAGCTGATTTCGACGGCCGGGACAACTTCAAAGCGGGTCCCAATGAGCGCACCAACGGCACAACGCTGGTGACCCGTCAAACCGGCGAACGCAGCTTTACGATCATTCGGTAGGCATGGCCCAGATGCGTCCCGCCTCGGCCCGCTCCGTCGTCACCCACACCAGTCGGCCAAGTAGCTCGCGACCGCCCGGCAGATCCACTGGGACATGACGCTCCGATGTGCCGGTCACGAAACCGGGTTGGCTCCGAAGGGGCGCCTCGACCAGAACCTGCAGTCGGCGTCCCCCTAGGCTGTTGAGATACACGTCTCGCAGCGACTCGGCGAGTTTGCCTAGCTGCTCGGCGCGGTACTGCGTTGTTCGATTTACGACCTGGCCATTCATCTGCGCCGCCGGCGTGCCCTCCCTTGGACTAAACCGAAACGCATGGACGCTCGCAAAGCCAACTTGCTCAACGACTCGGCATGTCGCCGCGAAGTCTTGCTCCGTCTCGCCGGGAAAGCCAACGATGACGTCGGTTGTAATCGCCGGCTGATCCAATGCGTCGCGGACTTGAGCGCAACGGTCAACGAACTGGGCAGCCGTCCAACGGCGGTTCATCCGTTCGAGCACTCGATCGGATCCGCTTTGCAGCGGGAGGTGCAGATGGGGGCAGATCCGCTCGGCACGCTCCGCCATCACGCCGATCAGGTCTGGGGTCACTTCTCCCGCTTCGATGCTCGATAGTCGGACGCGACATTCGCCCGGCAGGTCGGTGATTTGTCGCAAAAGTCCCGTGAGTGGCGACGCGGTTGCACTACCGGGCACTGAAGCGCCCGGCCCTCGCCCGTAACAGCCCAGGTGCACGCCGGTCAAAACGATTTCTCGGTGTCCGCAGGCAATGAGACGCGCGACTTCCTCCAGCACCTCGTTTGCAGGCCGGCTATGCAAGTGGGGTCGCACCAACGGGACGACACAGTAGCTGCATCGCATTGCGCAGCCGTCTTGCACTTTGACGTAGGCTCGGCGTCGTCCCTTGAACCGAGAGATGCCCCTGGGGACGTCCCGGAGACCTCGCCGGCTCAACAGCGCGGGCAGGTCCCGCTTGTCGGAAACGACTTCGACGACTCCTGGCAGTGTCGCGACCTGGTCGGCAGCCCTTGCGGCGTAGCAGCCCATCACGACGATCTCGGCCTCCGGATGCGCTTTGGCAAGGCGGCGGATCGCTTTTCGGCTCTTCGCCTCGCTCTCGGCGGTCACGCTGCAGGTGTTGACGACGCAGAGATCGACCCGTTCGCCGCGTGCGGCCTCACGATAGCCAAGCCGCTCGAACGCTTGGCGGACGTACTCTGTCTCATACTGGTTCACCCGGCAGCCGAGCGTGATTGTCTTGAGCGTTCGCGTCATCGCTGCTGGATCACTCATGCCGCCGGCTCGATGGTCGCTTTCATCGATCCCTTGCAGTTGGCAATCAGAACATCCTTGCCATACGCATGGATCTGATCTCGCTTTAGCTCGGCGTGTTCGCGCGTGGTCGTCAACACGGTTACGCGGCCCTGCGTGTCCACTTCCTCGGCCATCTTAAATCCTTTCTCCAGCGGATAGCCGAAGAGGTCCATTAGCATGACGATCACATATTCGTAGCTGTGATCGTCGTCGTTCCACAGCACCACATGATACGGCGGTTGTCGCCGCGTCCGCTGCTCGGACCGCTCCTGTGGCCGAGCGGCCTGCTCCTCGACGGGCACGGCGACAGCAGCTTGGCCAGACACGACAGTCCTCCGATGATTTCTCCCTTTTCCGTTGGGAGAAGGGGCGGGTGAGCGCCAGGCGTCGCGTGAGGAATGCGTATGCCTGGTCGCCCAGCCTTGGCACGGCCGCCCACGACCGAGTAGTCCCAATGGCGGAATCGGGGCCAAAGCATTATATTGGAAGCCTTTACAGAATCCAACGAAACTCGGAGCGATTCGTCATGTCCGCTATCGACCAATATCTGGATTCGCATGCCACACGATTCGAAGAGGAATTGTGCGAGTTCCTGCGAATCCCCAGCGTTAGCGCCGACGCCAACCACCGCCCCGATATGCACCGGGCAGCCGACTGGGTGGTCGACCAATTCCGCCGGATGGGCTTCGCCACCGACGTAATTGCGACCGCCGGGCATCCGATGGTGTATGCCGAATCGCCCAAGGTGCCTGGGGCCCCGACCGCGCTGGTCTATGGGCATTACGATGTACAGCCAGTCGAGCCATTGGACAAGTGGATCAGCCCGCCGTTCGAACCGACCCGCCGTGACGGCAATCTCTACGCCCGAGGCGCCACGGACGACAAGGGGCAACTGTTCACGCACATGAAAGGTGTCGAGGCTTGGGTAACTGTCGAAGGCCGGCTGCCGGTCAACCTCAAGTTCCTGATCGAGGGCGAAGAAGAGGTCGGCAGCCAGGCGTTGGAAAAGTACCTCGAGGAGCACGCCGACCGGCTCGCGTGTGATTGTGTCGTCATTAGCGACGGCGGGCAGTTCGCCCCCGGGATGCCAGCCATCAATTACGGCTTGCGCGGGATTTCCTACTTCGAGCTCCGGGTGACCGGCCCGGATCGCGACCTGCACTCCGGCTCGTTCGGCGGTTCGGTGACCAACCCGGCTAATGCCCTGTGCAAGATCCTGACGGGCCTCATGGACTCGCAAGGGCGCGTTACGATTCCCGGCTTCTACGACGATGTGGTGCCGTTGACGGACCGCGAGCGGAGCGAGTACGCCGCGCTGCCTTTTGACGAAAAAGAGTACTTTGAGCAGATCGGCCTCAAGCAAGGCACTGGCGAGGTCGGCTACACCGCCTTGGAGCGCCGATGGGCGCGGCCCACATTCGACATCAATGGTCTCTGGAGCGGCTATCAGGGCGACGGCGCAAAGACAGTCCTGCCGGCTACTGCGGGGGCCAAGTTCAGCTTCCGACTGGTGCCCGACCAGGACCCGGCCAAGATTTATGAGGGACTGAAGCAAAAGATCGCCGAGCTGTCGCCGCCGGGCATCACCACAGAGCTGCTTGAGTTCCAGGGCGCGCCCGGCGTGTTGGTCTCGCTGGACAGCCCCTACATTGAAGCCGCCGCGAAGGGCATCCAGCACGCCTTCGGCCGACGTCCGGTTTTCACCCGGGAAGGCGGCTCGATCCCGATCGTGACTAAGTTCCACCAGTGCCTCGGCGCGGTGGTATTGCTGATCGGTTGGGGTCAGGACGACGACAACACCCACAGTCCGAACGAGAAGTTCGCCCTGGTCGACTTCCACCGCGGCATCAAAGCCAGCGCGAAGCTCTGGGAAGAACTGGCTAAGTGCTAATTTTGGAATAAGATTAGGGCGCGGAGCGTGAGGAGTACCTAACGCGCCCCACGGTTTACTTTCGACACACTCCACTCCCAACTCTCGACTCCCATGCTTGATCGTCGCTTTATTGTCGAAAACGCCCAACTGGTGAAAGAGAACTGTGTCAACCGAGGCGTCAAGGTTGACGTGGACCGCTTCGTGCAACTGGAAGATACCCGCCGCCAGATGCAAATCGATCTGGAGGAACTCAATCGCGAGTCCAACCAGGTCTCGAAGTCGATCGGCAAAGCGAAGGACCCGACCGAGCGCGAGGCGCGAAAAGAGGAAGGGCGGAAGCTCCGCGACAAGGTTCAAGCTGTCGAGGCGGAGTTGGACGCGATGGGCGTCGAACTGGACACTCTCCAGCGACAGATTCCCAACCTCTCGCATCCCGCCGCGCCGATCGGCGTGGACGACAAGTCCAACCTCGAACTATTTCGCGGCAAGACACCGCTGCCCGAGTTCAACTTCAAGCCGCTGGACCACGTCGAGCTTGCCGAGAAGCTCGATCTGGTGGATTTCGAGGGAGGCGAGGCGGTCGCAGGACACGCATTCTACTTCCTCAAGAACGAGGCGGTGTTGCTGGAGTTGGCCTTGCAGCGCTACGCCGTCGAGCTGCTCATAGGCGAGGGATTCACGCCGGTTGCCACGCCGGATCTTGCGAGGAATGATGTCCTCAGCGGCATCGGCTTCATTCCCCGCGGGCCAGAGACCCAGATCTACAGCATCGAACAGACCGACCTGAGCCTAGTGGCCACGGCCGAAATCACCTTGGGCGGGATGCTGGCGGGACAAACGATTGACGTCGAACGGATGCCGCTGAAGTTTTGCGGCATCAGCCACTGCTTCCGCACGGAGGCTGGCGCCCACGGCCGGGCCTCCCGCGGTCTGTACCGCGTTCATCAGTTCACCAAGATCGAGATGTTCGCCTTCACGATGCCTGATGAGAGCGAGGCGATGCTCGATCAGCTTCGCGGGCTGGAATGCCGACTGTTCGATGGTCTTGGCATTCCCTATCGCGTCGTCGACACGGCGACCGGCGATCTGGGCGGTCCCGCCTATCGCAAGTTCGACCTGGAAGCCTGGATGCCTGGCCGAGGCGATTTCGGCGAGGTGACCAGCACCAGCAATTGCACCGACTACCAGGCCCGGCGTCTGAACATCCGCTATCGCATCAAAGGCGAGAAGGGCACCCACTTTGTCCACACGCTGAACGGCACGGCCATCGCCATCAGCCGCGCGCTGATCGCCATCATGGAGAATTACCAGCAGGCCGACGGCTCGATCCTCATTCCTGAGGCCCTTCGGCCGTGGGTGGGCAAGGAGCGGATCGCGGCGCGGCGGTGATCTCCGCGACGTCCGTTTTCTTTGCGTACAAGTGCGGCGGGGGGTATACTTATAACGTAAGTAGTGACAGAGCACTCCTTCTAGAGAGGCGAGGCGATGACCAGGCTGCTCGAACGTGCATTTGCCGAAGCTGGCAAACTTACGCCCGCCGAACAGGATCTATTGGCGTCGCGGCTGTTAGCCGAAATGGGCGACGAAGACGAGTTTGATCGGGCTATCGACGCATCGGCCGGCAAATTGACGGGGCTGGCTGAGGAAGCCCTTGCCGAACATCGGGCAGGCCGGACGAAAGAACTGGATCCCGATCGGCTATGAAATCCTATACGACGGGCCAGTTTCGCCGGCTATCGGCGTCGCTGCCCAGGCACGTTCAGCGTCAAGCACGGCAGGCGTACCGGCTGTTCCAGCGGGACCGCTCCCACCCAGGATTGCATTTCAAGCGAGTGCATCCCGATCCACCGATGTATTCTGCCCGCGTCGGCATCGGTTACCGCGCCGTCGGAGTTTTGGACGGTGATGTTATCGCTTGGTTCTGGATCGGTTCACACGCCAACTACGATAGACTGTTGGCGGAATTGTAGCTCCACTTCTCGGCGAGCGGGCCAACAGCGATCTTCTCACCCGCCGTAGCGCCGCACCATCACGGCTGCGGCTTGGGCTTGCGGGGTGACGCTCAGATTGACAAAGCTGTCGCCGGGCGCGGTCGCGCTGTCGCGGACCGCGGCAACCGGGCACTCGGGGTCCGGCGTCGCGTAATTGAGGATCGGAAATAGCCGACCATGCTGCATTGCCAAAAGGCTGGACATTAGCTCCACCATGCCGCTGCCGGCGCCGAGGTTGCCAAAATAGCTCTTAGCGGCCACGACTGGCACCGGCCGGTCGCCGCAGATGGCTTGGATCGCTCGCGACTCGTCGACGTCGCATGTCCGGGTGCTCAGGCCGTGGGCATGGACGTGTCCGACCTGGTCTGGCTTTGTCTTTGCGGCATTCAGGGCTGCCTGAAATACGTTCTGCAACGCGCGATCGCGGCGGGCGAGCAGGTGGCAATCCGCCACACAACTGGTGGCTGCGCCGACCACCTCGCCGTAAATCGTGGCGCCGCGGGCCAGGGCTGCCGATAGCTCCTCCAGTACGATGGCTCCCGCCCCTTCACCCAGCACTTCGCCGCAACGGCTGCGGTCGAACGGGCGGCTCATGGCGGCCGGATCGCTGTCGCCGGCGGCGATTTCTTCCTGACCCGCAGTGTGACCCATCTTCATCGAGTGCAGCCGCGTCCCGGTGGCGCCGACCAGCATGATTTCGGCATGGCCGCGGCTGATGATCTCATGCGCCTCGCCAATGGCGGCGTTGGCAGCCGCCTCGCGCATCGTCAACGAGTTGTTCGGCCCGCGGAAATCCGTATAGATCGCCAAGTGGCTGGCGGGCATGTTCGGCAGATACTTGAGCAACCACAAGGGCTCCATTTTCGAGATCCCTTCGGCGCCCCAACGGGGAAAATCGAATTGCCCGTCGCCGTCCCGGCACTTGGCGATTGCCTCGGAGAAATCCTCGGGGGCCGAGAGCATATAATCGGTGCCGAACGAGATGCCGCTCCGTTCGGGGTCGGTTGCGCCCGGTTTCAGGCCGGCGTGGTTCAGCGCCAATAGGGCGGCCGCGACGCCGATTTGGCATTCACGGCACATCATTTTCAGCGCCTTGCGGATCGCCTTCTTCTGCTCTTTTTCGAGTGGTCCGAAATCGTCGATCCCGCCGGTGAAATGCCGAGCTTCCGCGCCGAAGTGAACAGGCATCGTCCGCTCCGCGTCGAACGACAGCGGCCCGACCCCGCTGCGGCCGGTCGAAAGCGCTTCCCAAAGCGCCTCCGGTGTGTTGCCCAAGGGCGAGATTAGGCCCATTCCCGTAATCACCGTCCGACGTTCGTCACCCATAATGCACTCGCTTTCATGCCTTGCGTAATCTTGCCAATCTAACAGCGCGAAGCGGAACCGCCAAGCCTACCTTCGGGCGACCAGGACGAGGTCAACGCTCTTGTTGCAATCGAACGGCTCGTTGCGGTAGCCGCCAAAGAGGTCGACGCTTTTTGCACCAGCGTCGATGGCTATTCGCGTCACGTCGGACGCTTCTATTCCTAGAAGCGGCGTCGATTCGCTCCGCAGCAACCGCCCGGTGGCTGGGTCAGCGACAACCAACTCCAGAAAGCCGCGGCCGCCACAACGATGCACGCCCTTCACAATCAGTGCGTCCCTGGGCGTTTCAGACGCGGAAGGAAGCGTTAGTCGCTGGCACTTTTGCCACTGGCAGGGGCCATCAGCGAGTCGCCATAGGTTTAGCACGTGAATAATGACGATTCCGCCGGCTCGAACCGCGGCCACCATTTGCCGAACCGCCCGCTCGACGGTGGCGCGATCGGCGGCGAGTGCTAACGAATTGCCGACGCAAATCGCGGCATCAAAGGGCTCCCGGTTGTCGACGGGCCGGTCGAACGCCCGGACGACCCAACGCAGCCCGTCCGAGCTGCCGAAGCTCGCTCTCGCCCGCTCAATCATCGCGGGGCTAACGTCCGCTGATTCGACCGAGAGCCCCCAAGCGTGGAACATTGCGGCGTGATGCCCGGTGCCGCAGGCCATGTCCAACACTCGCCGAACGCCAGCCTCGTCGAAGAGCCGCCGATAGAACGAGGCCTCGTAGGCCAGCCGCTTCGGCCAGTCGATCATTGCTTCGTAAACGTCCGCAAGGTCGTCAAACATGCCGCAACTGTAGACTGGCTGCGGGCCAGTTTCAAGGGAGCAACCCACCCGTTGGTGGGCATTTCGCGGTTGAAAAATCGCCGTGGCTGTGCCATCGACGGGTGGCCGTCCCCTGGTCCGTCAGCGCTGCGTCTCGGGCCCAGGCGTAGTCGCAACTACAATCCTGGAAAACTCTTACGGCACATGACCATTGACAGTCCTTAGCTCGCCGCCGATGCTCTGCCTAGCCAGACCAATGTTGAATGGAGCTTCGGCTGGACCTAAAATGGAGTCCATGTCCGCCGCGAGCGCGTTACTGCCGTTTAACAGTTGGGAGACCGTCCGCTGCGAGCTGCTCCACAGCCGGATCTGCGATCTCCAACTGCGGATCGAAGGCTCGCCAGTCGAGCCCTTCACGCAGCGATTGCACCGCGAGTTCGCCGCGAAGGGCCTGCAGTTCCGCCCCGCCTACTATCTGACCGACACGTGGGGCTGCCCTGATCGCGTGCCAGTGATTGGCATCCCTTTCTATCTTGCCGACCGACGGCTCGCCCGGATCGAGGAGGAGCAGACGGGGGAGATCGAGGACGGGGCCATGACCATGATGCTGCTCCGCCACGAGGCTGGGCACACGATCAGTTACGCGTATCGGCTCTGGAAAGATCCGGGCTGGGCCGAGACGTTTGGGCCGTTTTCAAAGCCTTACCGCGAGGTTTTCCATCCGCAGCCGCAGAGCCGGGAGTTCGTACGGCACATCTACACCAGCCAATACGGCCGGACGTACGCCCAAAAGCACCCGGACGAGGACTTCGCCGAGACGTTTGCCGTCTGGCTTACGCCGCGTTCAAACTGGCGCCGCCGTTACCATTTTTGGCCGGCGTTGAACAAGCTCCGGTACGTCGACGCCCTGATGCGGCAAATCTGCAAACGAAAGCCCCGTCGCACGAGCGGCAAGCTGGTGAATCCGGTCGAGGAGATGACCCTGCCGTTGGCAGAGCATTACGGCCAGCGTGCGGAGAAGTTCCGAGCGGCCGCCCAAGGTTTCGTCGATGACAAGCTGCGGACGGTTTTCCCTCGCCTGACAGGCAATTCCGCCCTGCCGGCCCGCGATGTTTTGCAGAAGCACCACGCCGAATTGCTCGAACGCCTGACGCGCTGGTCGTCGATCGATGAGGACTCAGCGAATGCCATCCTTCTGAAGCTTGAAGACCGCGCCGGGGCGCTGCGCCTTCGACTTCGTCGCCGACAGGAGCACGAAAAGCTCCTTGACGTGGCCGCCATGGCGACGGCACTGGCTGTCGAGTTTTCCTACTGCGGCCGGCTGATGGGCTAATGTACTCCTTACGCTTTGCCGCGATGCGCTACTTTACCTCCAGCATCCGCTTGAGCGCTTCCAAGGCACCGGCGGCCGTCTCCGGCTCGACTTCAATGATGTTTACCGGCGTGCCGGCCGCCAGGTTCTCGACCGCCCAGCACAGGTGCGGCAGGTCGATGCGGAACATCGTCGTGCACATGCACACGGCCGCCGAGAGCAAGTGAATTTCCTGTTCCGGGTGGGCACGCCGGAGGCGGTTGACCATGTGTAGCTCGGTGCCGATCGCCCAACGAGTGCCGGGCGCCGACTTCTCGACAGTCTCGATGATCTTACTCGTCGAGCCGGCCGCATCCGCTGCTTCGACCACCTCGCGCATACACTCGGGATGGACCATGATCTTGATGCCGGGATACTTTTCGCGGAAGTAGGCGACGTGCTGAGGCTGGAACATTTGATGGACGCCGCAGAAGCCGTTCCAAAGAATGACGCGGCTGCGGCGGATCGTCTCGGGCGTGTTGCCGCCGAGCGGCTCCTGCTGCGGGTCCCAGAGCGGCATCTCGTCGAGCGGAACGCCCATCGCCAGGGCGGTGTTGCGGCCAAGATGCTGATCGGGGAAGAAGAGCACACGTCGCCGGCGTTTGAAGGCCCAGTCGAGGGCGGCCCGGGCGTTGGACGACGTGCAGACCAGGCCGCCGCGTCGGCCGCAGAAGGCCTTGAGCGCGGCGGCCGAGTTGACGTACGTGATGGGCATCAGGTCGCCCGTGTCGATAACCTCATCCAGCTCGTCCCAGCACCGCTCGACCTGGCCGAGATCAGCCATGTCGGCCAGCGAGCAGCCTGCGGTCAGGTCGGGCAGAATCACGGCCACGCGTTCACCGCCACGCTGACGGAGCCGCTCGGGCCGGTTGGCCAGGATGTCGGCCGTCTCGGCCATGAAGTGGACACCGCAGAAGACGATCGCCCGACACTGCTCGTTGGAAGCCGCCAACTCGGAAAGCCCGTAGCTGTCGCCGCGGAGATCGGAGAGCTCGATCACCTCGTCCTGCTGGTAATGGTGGCCGAGGATCAAGAGCCGTGGCCCCATTTCCGCTCGGACCCGCTGAATCCGTCGGGTAAGCTCGGCGCTATCGAGCGTTTGATAGTCGGCAAAATCGAAGGTGGGCGATGTCATTGCGACGCGTTCGTTGAATTTAGCGTGACTCGGACTACGTCCATTAGTTTACAAGCATAAAGCACCTGACTGTAGGGTGGGTCAAGCAAACCGGAACGCTGGTGGGGCTTCTGTCGCGGACCATCGTGGTGCAAGCAACAGAGGAAGAACCACGGTTGATCGGTTTGCGAGCCCCACCAGGAACCGGCGACCTCGACCCACCCTACGTCACTGCAGCGTGCCTAAAGCCGAGCCCCCCCGTTTACCCAGCCGACCGACGCTGCCCGTTAGAGTCGGCTGCCCTTGCCCGGTCGCTGCGTTTTCAGTACATTCAATTGCTCCCTCTCGTTGCCCCTCTGGTGGATGGGCCGAGGGGTGCCTTGTCCCTGGAGGCGTGCCTCTCGCGGCCAAGCGTGAGGAGGCCTTCGTCACACGGAGCGTGACGAGCAACAGAAGGAACCCGCAGAATGCAGGCGACCCTTGCCGAACTTGCCGCGTTGGTCGGCGGGCAGATCGTCGGCGACGGCCAGTTGCTCATCTCCGGCGCTGCCACGCTGCGCGACGCCGAACCCGGGGAGATCAGCTTGGTCGACAAGGCCGACAAGAGCCACCTGCTCGATAGCTGCCGCGCCGTGGCCGTCGTCGCCCCCCTCGACTTTGTTCCGCCGCGGCTCGCGGCCATTCAGGTGCGCGACGTTCACGCGGCGTTCGCGATCATCGTGCAACATTTCTCGCCGCCGCGGCAGTCGTCGCGGATCGGCATCAGCCCACTGGCCGCCATCAGTCCGACTGCGCGACTCGGTGAAGACGTCGACGTTTATCCGTTCGCCTCGGTCGGCGACGACGTGACCATTGGCGCCGGCTCGACGATCCATTCGGGTGTCCACATCATGGCTGGCTCGCAGATAGGCGAGAACGTCACGATTTTCCCCAACGCGGTCCTCTATGAGCAGACGATCGTTGGGCCGCGATGCATCATCCACGCCAACGCGGTGCTGGGGGCGTACGGCTTCGGCTACGGGTTTGCCAACGGCCGGCACGTGCTTTCGGCCCAGTTGGGCAATGTCGTGCTGGGGGCGGACGTTGAGATCGGCGCTGGTACGACCATCGACCGCGGCACCTATGGGCCGACCGTCATAGGCGAGGGGACCAAGATCGACGACTTGGTGATGGTCGCCCACAACTGCCGCATTGGACGCCACAACATGCTCTGTTCGCAGGTGGGCGTCGCCGGCAGCACCTCGACCGGCGACTATGTCGTCATGGCCGGGCAGGTCGGCGTTCGCGACCATGTTCACATTGGCGACCGGTCGGTGCTTGGGGCGATGGCCGGCGTAGTCAACGACGTGCCCGCCGATAGCCGCATGATCGGCATTCCGGCCACGCCGGAGCGCGATCAGAAACTAAAGCAGGCGGCGTTCAGCAAGTTGCCGGAGATGCGGCGGCAGTTGAAGCAGCTCCAGCGGACGGTCGACGCGCTCTCGAAGGAATCGCCGGCAGGGAAGGTTGGCATTGAAACGGACGAGCCGCCCGACGAAACCACCGATGGTTGCCGAGCGGTGGCGTAAAGAAAGTGGTCAGTGGCTAGTGGATAGTGGCCAGACAGACCTACTCTCGTTCCCGCGCTCGCGTGTGGGA
>JAJFUI010000123.1 GCA_021372555.1 Planctomycetaceae bacterium
CCGCACCTGGATGGCTGCCGGACGATGACCGATCCGGCAGAAAAAGAGCAAGTAAAAAGCCCCCGGGAAGCACCGCATTCCGAAGTGTGCTGCTCGCTTTGCCACCGGGGCGATTGACGTCCCATCGTGCTTTGGGTAGAAGTGGGCGATGATGCCTTGGCACAGCCAGTGGCATACTCTCCCGAACAATGTCGCGGCTGCTTCCGGCAAGAACGGTTCGACGATGGCTTGGTAAAGATGACGCCGCTGTTGGCAATGGTCCACAACCGGAAGACGCAAATGTTTAGAGGGTCGTGTCGGTCATGTGCTGAAGTCGCAGAACCGCGGGCCTAGGCCGACGGCTCGTCCGTCGCGGAAGAAGGGTGCCTGAATGAGGTAGTGCGGCCGGGAACTCTCCTGGGCAAGCGTTGACGGAGGTGATTATGAACATTCGCAAATGGTTGGTAGTGGCGATGGTGGGCGCGTCTCTGCTGGCCGTGCGGTCCTCATTGGGCACAGCACCCGAGGCGGCGGGAAAGCCGACCGGAGGAGGCGACTCACTCAAAGAGAAATCGAGTTCAGTCGATGAGGCCCTAGCGGCCTACTCTTCTTACTGGGACCAAGCGGAGAAATACGAAACGCAGGGCAATTTGGATAAGGCTATCGCCAGTTGGACCGCTGCGATTCATACTGTCCCACCGCAGGCTGAGTATTTCGACATCCAATACGCCTACTATGCACGAGCTTGGCTCCACGGCAAGAAAGGCGACCTCGACAAAGCGATTGGCGACTACTCTGCCGCAATCAGACAAGACCCTCGGAATGTCGTCGCCTACTGCTGCCGAGCCGGATTATACGACAGGAAAGGAGATCTGGACAAAGCAATCGCCGACCTTTCGACGGCGGCGGACATTCGCTCGGACAACGCCTATCCGCTGGCCGGCCGGGCTCGCCTACGGGTCAAGAAGGGCGACCTCGACAGGGCAGTTGCGGACTGCAACGAAGCCATCAAGCTAAAGCCAGACTTTGCCGCCGCCTTTCACTGGCTGGCGTCAGCTTATTTGGCAAAAGGTGAAACCGAGAAAGCCATCTCTGCCGCCGCGGAGGCGATAGGGCTTGATTCGAAGAAGGCTGCTTTCTATGAGGTCCGAAGCCTCGCCAATGCAAAGAAAGGGAACAACCGGAGGGCCGCCGAGGACCACGATGCGGCGGTTCGGCTCGCTGGCAAGATCGCGAGTGCCAGTCTGGACGTTGCCGCTTTCGAGATTGTGAAGAATGCCGATGGGTTCTTGGTATTCGCCGATCATCGCTGTTCGAGATATGTGCCATCCGTCAACTATCGCAACGTCTCCGCCAGCTTCTCGGACGCACAGGTGAAAGAAATGGCGAAGACCTCGCTGGATCACAAACTCTTCCTTCAGTACATCGAAATTAGGTGGCCGCTCGACAAGTTGAAGATCTACTGTACCCCGGAGCGACGTTTTCCAGACACGTGCCAAAACCTTGTCGGAGACACGTGCTTTCCCGAAACGCTAACAGTGCATGCAGGCCATCACGACGGGTTTGACAAGATTAGTGTCTATGCTTGCCACGATGAAGGCATGGATGGCAAGTGCAGCTACGCTGGGTCTTTGATGTCGGACTGGCGGCGTTGGGATTACTCACTCAACATGATTCGAGGCAAGGACCATTGGGTGATCATTGAGAGCCTGCCAAATGATTTCATGGATAACCCCAGCAAGTATCTACCGAGAAGAATCGAAACGAATTCCGCTGACAAACAGGCGAAGATCGTCGCAGCCGTTGTCGAGAAGATTAAGCCTTTGTTGCCGACCGGCTGGTCTGTCAGGAAGGACGGAAACGTCTTCACGATTCGCCGGGACAAGCCGATCGAGTGGTATGGCACGATCAGCTTGCCTTCCCACAACTTGGCATACCTGAAGAACCACGGGTTCATCAAATCAGGGCGTTACACCATCACCCTGGAGTTCTTCCCGCCGCTGTCCAAAGCGGCGGTTGACAAGCTCGTCGAAGACAATCGGCGGATCGAGAAGCAGTATTACCAGGCCCATCCCCAGCCGAAGAACGATAAGCCTAGCCTACCGTGGGAACTGGAGCAATCGTTGCACCATATACCCGACCTCTTGGCAAAGCAATACAGCGTGCTGGTGACGCCGTCCATTAACGGATGGGTGGCCTTCTATGACGAGCAAGACAAAAAGGAGTGTGAAGGCGTAGAACAAAATGTTCGTCGATGGCTGAAAGCCGATACCGAGGCCCCTTCAGTTGTGCCGGATGACAGGGCGTCTTTACAGGGCGTTTGGATTGCCCAAGCAATGGCGATCAATGGAAAACCTGCTCCTGCGGCGACTGCCAAACCGGTATCAGGAAGGCATCGAGACCGCGGGCTAGTCGCGGGGCTATTGGGTGGGCGCGAAGGCATCGCTAACGGCCTGGACCGGCAACCGGCGAGACGGCTCTGTGATGGACGCCGCCCTTGCTTGATGTGGCGGGCCGTTCTAGAACGCCGATGAGCAGCTGCAATAGAAAGCCGCCAATTGCTAGAACCAGTGCGCCGCCCACTGCAGAACCGATCGGCCCTGCGTTGCTCTGCACGACGAAGTAGCCATCAAACCCGAATCCAACGTTAGCCAAAGCACCGATGACGGCGCCGCTGAAGGCCCAGACGACGGCGTTCGTCCAAGTTGCTAATGGCGCAGAGGTCCGCGACGCAGGGACGGGCGGAATCGCAGATTGCGCCGCGATGGCGGCAACTAGCGTGGTAACCATTAGGCTCGCGAAAATCATCAAGGTGTCCACCGGTTCCCCTATCGCGTGCCCGGTTTTGCCGGCTGTGCCATAAGCCGTCTCAATCGTGTTGACAATGAGCGAGAGCGCTACGGCCGCGATCGTTGCGCCCAGGATGGCGCGGCCTACACCGCGAAGAAATGCCGCGGCTGTTCCGCCTCGCAGTAGCGTGATTGCCCCTGCGATGAACACACCGCAGGCAGCGCCCAAGAGCGTGGCCAGGAAGACAGCGCGAGAGAGGTCCCCAATCAATTCCACTTGCTGGTCGGTCAGCATGCTGTGAACGTCGAGGGATGCAGGAGAAATAGTCGTGACGGTTTAATTATTGCCGGCCAGCCCAGGGCTGTGAAGTAGGAATCTGGCAGAGCGGAAGCCGGGACTCGGGCGACGACGAGGCGGGCGTCCCGAAACGCCACGCTGCCCTCACCCTAACCCTCTCCCAAAGGGCGAGGGGACTTTTGAACCGGGCCGCCCTCACCGCCCGGCCCCTCTCCCGCAAGCGGGCGAGGGGAGAACTTTCCAAGCATGCCCTCGGCCTCCGGTTGCTGTCCGGCAAGCGGTCGAGGGGAGTTGTGGCTAGAAATCTTGTTGATAGCCCTCGAACTCTTCGTAGGGCTTTTGGGCAAGGTTTTCGAAGCGGGTGTACTTGTCGAACCACGCGAGTTTGACGTCGCCAGTCGGGCCGTTACGCTGC
>JAJFUI010000129.1 GCA_021372555.1 Planctomycetaceae bacterium
AGCGATGCGGTCGATGTCATGGGCAAAGCCTCAAGGTTAGAAGCGGTGCGCTACAAAGCGAGTTCGTCCGGGAATTGAATGTGGAAACCGCCTGGCAGAAACGCAGTTCGCCAGCCATTGTCATTCCGAGCGGAGCGAAGAATCTGTTCGCGACGTCGAACGGGCTAGATCCTTCGCTGCGCTCAGGATGACGGCAATTCCCGGACGCCCTCCTACAAAGCAGCTATGCTAGCACTTGTCGCACAAATTGGCGATTGCTAAACTGTGCAGAGGGATGTGGTTTTTGAGCATGGCGACGAGGCACGTCTTTCCAGATCGCGGCTCCATGGGAGTGGGCTTGGCCGACAACCCGTCGCTGACAGGATGTGCCGTTTCTCCGCGAAATATGACGAAACGGCCGATTGTCTCCCCTCGAAGCGGCCATCGTCGTGGAGCATCGCCGGAACCTGCTCGCTCGGGTGGTATGATGTCAACGCTGCGCCAAGAGTACTTTCGCTACTTGCCCGTCAGCGAACGAGACGTACAGTGGGACCTGTACGTCACCGGGGCTGGCCGTTCCAGCGTGCCGCCCGGTAGCCGATATCCGCGAAGCGTCCACCCGCAACTCTATCAGTTTGCCTGGGACCGCGGCCGCGTCCTCCCTGAGTATCAAACGCTCTATATCACGCGCGGCGAAGGCATCTTCGAGTCCAAGCCGACCGGACGACGCGAAATCAAAACCGGCAGCGTCCTCCTGCTGTTCCCCGGCGTTTGGCATCGCTATCGCCCCCTGCGTGCCGCCGGCTGGGACGAGTATTGGGTTAGCTACAATGGCGACTATGCCAAGCGGCTCGTCGAACGCGGGTTCTTCTCCCCCGAGACGCCCATCCTCAACGCCGACCTGGACGACTCGGTCCTTCAGCCGTATCTAAGCATCTTGGACCGCATTCGGTTGGAGCCGCCAGGCTATCAGCAGCTAATCGCCGCCAACACGATGGAGATTTTGGCGGCGGCGCTGGCCGCCACCCGCACCGCTCGGGCCAGCAGCCGCACGGCCGCGGCCATCCGGGAAGCCAAGCTTCTCTTGGCCCAGCAGATCGAGAAACCGGTCGATATGAGTCACCTCGCGGCGTCGATGCACCTCAGCTACGCCCACTTTCGCCGCGTCTTCAAGCAGCAAACCGGCCTGTCGCCCTACCAGTATCATCTCCAGCTTCGCATCCACCGCGCCCGCGAGATGCTTCATGGAACCACCGCCACCGTTCGTCAGGTGGCCGCCGATCTGCACTTCGAGAACCCATACCACTTTTCCAAGATCTTCAAGAAGAAAACCGGCATGTCCCCCAGCCAGTACCGTCGGATGGGCGGCTAAGTTAGTAGTCTTGTCTCAGGCGGTCCAAAACACGCAAAGACCTGGAAGGCTAGGCTAAATAGCTAACAGCCGCTTCCCGCCAATTGCTCTGGACACTCGCCCGCCATTTTGCGACACTTCCGCCCCGTCTGGCGGCCGCGCGCCGTCGACTTCGGTCGTCCGGAACGCTCGCTCATCGCTCCTAGTTTCCTCGTGCGGACTTTTCGTAGCAGGGTTCCCGTCATGCTTCTTCGCACCGGCAAGATCCTGTTGTTGGCCATCGGCATCGTCGCTTGGACAACCGCGAGCCCTACCGCCTCCATGGCCTGGGCATTGTGGCCCTTTGCGTCCGAAAGCAGTGATACAACGGCCAAACGGCCGGCGCCCAAGACGGTAAAGAAGGCCGCACCGTCCACCTGGGACAAGATGTCCTCCGGCACCAAGAGCTTCTGCACCAAGGTGGGCGATACGCTCACCTTCAAGAAAACGCCGCCGCCCAAGAAGCGGACGCCGGAGTACGCCGTTCCTCGCGCCCCCGACATCAAGCCGAAGAAAAAGGAATCGTCCTGGTTTGGATCTTGGTTTAAGCCGGCAGATCCGAAGAAGCCCAAGACCGTCAGCGACTGGATGGACTCGACTAAACGGATGGACCCCTAATGCCCTCACTTCTCGGCGGTAGCAAATCCACGACGCTCGCTCAAGCGATGGCCATTGTTGCCATCGCCGCAGTCGTATCGCTCACCGGCTGCGCATCGACGCCGAAAAAGAACGCCACGCCGCAGTACGCCGTTCCGCGGCCACCGCAAACACAAAAGGAGCAGCCCAAGTCGGGTATCGCCTCCTGGTTCCAACCCGCCGAGAAACCAAAACCGCGGGATGTCCCAAGTTGGATGGATAGCACGACCCGGGTTGACCCGTAGAACCCAAGGACGCGGCCGGCATGGATGCAACACGCCGAGCGAAGCTGACCACGATCACCGTTGCGCTGCTGGCCGTCTCGCCGATGGCTGGATGCAGTGTGCCAGGGTCGCTCTTCGGTCGCAGCGCTCAACAGCAATCGCTCCACAAGCAGGTGGAAGCTGATCCGTTCCCTACTGCCAAGCAGGTCGGTCTCCAGCAGAAGACCTCATAGCAAATACGACCTCCCTGGCCAGAATTCTCTACCGCGTCTCCTTTTCCGCGGCGCCCGCGCCAAGATACTGTGCGACCAGGTCCCCGCCTGCGGATCGCGAGGGTCGGCCATAAACAGCCGGCAAACTTCGCCCCATTCGCCTCGTTCGCCAGCCGCCAAACCCGCTCGGCGGAAAAACCGTTACCACATGCATCCCCTTGCCGAATACGACTGAGTAGCGATGCGCTGCCAATCGTCGCTTAAGGGGGGACTCATATGGGCTTTCGACAGGCAATAATGTTGCTGGCACTGGCGTTGCCCGCCCTTCTCGCCGGCTCCTCTCGGGCTGACGACTACACCCAGGAATCGTTGCGGCTCGGCGCGGATTATCTCCGTTGGCAGACGAGCGAACGCAATTCCTCCAGGCCAACCGGCCCGACCACTTCGCAGCCACCACCGCGAGAGCCGACCCCTTCGCCATCAGACGCATCCCCGCGTCGTCCCGCGGACGTTGCCACCAGGGCCAACATCGCCCCTGCATACGGTCGACAGGTGAACGCGGGTGATAGCGCCCCCATCGGAGACGTCTCGCTTGCTCAGCTCGAAGAGACCGCGCAGCGATGCAACCCCGTGCTGGTCCAAGCGGCGGCCCGCGTCGAAGCGGCACGCGGCGAGTGGCTTCAAGCCGGCTTGTATCCAAACCCTCGCACCGGATACGTTGCCAGTGAAATCAACGACGAGCATCAGGCGGGCCAGCAAGGCGCCTTTTTCGGTCAGGAGATCGTTACCGGCGGAAAACTGCAGCGCAGTCGTGATGCGGCGGCCCAGGTTGTCCGCCAGGCGGAGTGCGCGCTGGCGGCCGAGCGATGCCGCGTGTTAAGCGACGTTCGCCGCGCCTTCTACGACGCGTTGGTGGCCCAACGCAGCGTCGAATTGACCGATCAGTTGGTTCGTATTGGCAACGAAGGAGTGCGAGCGGCCGAAAGCCTGCAAAAGGCCAAAGAGGTCAGCCGCGTCGACGTGCTTCAGGCCCGAATTGAGGCCGACTCGGCCCGAATTCTGGCGGAAAAATCCCACAACCGTCACCAAGCCGCTTGGCGGACCTTGGCCGCAGTGACTGGAGCAGGCGACATGCAGCCGGCCCGTCTGTGCGGCGAAATTCAGGACGGCCTCGTCCGTTGGACTTGGGAGGACGCCCTTCAGCACGTGCTGTGCGACAGCCCCACGCTGGCCGAATCGCAAGCCGGCGTGGCCCGCGCTCAGGCGGTCCTTGCCCGCGAGTGCGCCGGCCGAATCCCCAACGTCGACCTGCAAGCCACCATGCAATATGACAACGCCACCCGTGACGCAATCGCCGGCGTGCAGGCGGGCGTCGCCCTGCCATGGTTCAATCGCAATCAAGGGAACATCCGCCGCGCGGAAGCCGATCTGTCCGCCGCTCAGGCCGATGTCCGTCGCGTTACGCTGGACCTTCAGCAGCGATTGGCCGCCGCCTTCGAGCAGTACCAAAACGCGCGGTACCAAGTCGAGAAATACGCCGCGGAAATTATGCCCAATGCCCAGGCTTCGCTCGACCTCGTGGCCACCGGCTATCGGCATGGTGAATTCAACTACACCGCCATGCTGACCGCCCAGCGTACCTTCTTCCAAGTGAACCTGGCCTACCTCGAAGCGATTCGCGACCTGCGCTCCGCATCCGTTGCCATCGACGGCAACCTCCTATCCGACAGCCTCCAGCAGCGTTGACGTCACGGCGACCGTGTTCGCCTTACACGTCCTGTTGGGGCGGTGCTTGCGCGCGCCTCGCGCTGCCCTCGCCGGCAACATCGGACGCATGCTTGCATGCGTCTACAGCAGCCGCCACGCGTCGCCGCCGTGCAGGACAACATAAATGCCGAGGATCAAGTTGGTCACGGCGTGCGCCGCCACGCAGTCCCAGATGCTCCGCGTTTTGATCATCAGCCAAGTGACCAACGAAAACAACACGGCCGCGGCCAGCAACTCGCCAGGGTGCGTCAGCATCGGGAACGCCGTACCCAGCACGATCGCCAAGCGACTGGCGCTGCCGAACGGCACCTTCCACCAATCCCGCTCCATCACGAA
>JAJFUI010000136.1 GCA_021372555.1 Planctomycetaceae bacterium
GGGCGTTTCGGGAAATGTGTTCTCGCATGGAAATAGCGCCCAATTGCAGCGCCGTTGCAGCGCGGCGGCCAAATGAGGCGATTCAGTCCGCTGGAGGCTGGACCGAGGCAAACACGCAACTCTAGGCGAGTCAGTCACTTACAGAAGCGGAGGGCACGGGGCTCGAACCCGCAACCCCTTACGGGGCACCACATTTCCAGTGTGGCCGCTAACCATTCGCTTACCCTCCGAAATAGCGTGCACAGAACCATTTTGGGCCGCATTCGGGCCGCCGTCAAGGCATCTTAGCGACCGCCAGCGGCCAACGACACAGCCGTCACCCCCATCGCCAGCCGCCGATGGCAGCATGTTCCACCCCACGCCGCGCCACGCTGGCTACTCTCCGAAGGCCACCTTCGCCATTTTGGGCTTCACCAGCCGTTGGAAGTCGTTGAAGCCCAACCGAATCAGCTCGGTGTGCGACCCCGCGTTGAATGCGATCTCCTTATCCTCGGCCAGCAGATTCGAGACATAAACCTCCATGCCGTAAAGATTGCCAAACGGCGGCATCGCGCCAATTTCGCAGCCGGGGAACATGTCGCAAAACGCCCTCTCGCTCGCAAGCTGCACGTTGTCAGCGTCCGACGCCTCCCGAAGCAGATCGAAGCTCACCTTGCGCGACGCCGGCAGCACGGCCATCGCCATTTTGCCATCGAGCGTGACAATCACCGTCTTGGCCAGATCCTTGCCGCGCACGTGCGCGCTGGCAGCGATTTCCTGGGCGGTGTAAGCCGCCGAATGATTGATGCTAATGTACTTGACCTCGTTGCTGTCGAGAAACTCTTTCAACTTCTTAACCGGCATGGCAGACCTCCTCACCGATAAAGGTGGTGCATCGCGACCGGAGAAAAACCCGTTCAACCGGCGTCCAAGCCGAGCCCCCCGAGCCTTTCGCGGGCCCAACGAATGTTATGGCCCACGACCGTCGAGTCAATTGCCTTACGTAGCGCGATACTTCCCTCTCGCCTCGCTTCTCCAGTTTCCGTGGCAATCACCGGCGGCCGCATGCCAAATCTGCGGTTGCTGCCTGCCCCAAAGCGGCCTATACTGCGTCGAAATTCTCCCCCCGGCACGCGGCTTCTGGCAACTTCGCAAGGAGGCTGACCATGTTGCGGCAACTCTCTCTGGCGGTAGGCGTGCTCGTTTTGGCCGCAACGGTCGTCGCAGCCGATCGCCCCCAAGGTGACAGCGGTCCCGGTGCCTGGCGTTCGCCGACGGACTCGCCCCTCCGCCCCGTCGGTCCGATCAGCGGTGGCGACACCCCCGCTCGTCCCGATCGTCGCGCCAGCGGCCCTGGCGAAGTTGCGCCGAATGCCGTTGGCGGCAGTCTCGGCCTCCCCAACGATGCCGGCCAGGTGTGGCGCGACTATGACATCAGTTCCTACACCGCTCGCGTCACGACGACGAAACGCCCCGAGCAGGCGATCATCGACTGGATCCTGCTCGAAACCGGCTACGAAGCGTGGCACGCCGAGCCGCTGGGCATCCTATCGGCCGGCCCCCGAACGCTCCGGGTCTACCACACCCCGCAAATGCAGCGCGTTGTCGCCGACGTGGTCGAGCGGTTCACCAGCAGCGAGGCCGCGACCTACACGTTTGCCACTCGGATGGTGTCCGTCGACAGTCCCAGTTGGCGGACCGGCGTCCAGCGATTGCTCCGCTCGGTGCCCGTTCGCACGTCCGGGATCAACGCCTGGGTGCTGGCCAAAGAGGACGCTGCGGTGCTCATGGGCGAACTCCGCCGCCGTAGCGACTTCCGCGAGCACAACTCGCCGTACCTAATGGTCAACAATGGCCAATCATCGCTGATTTCCACGATGCACGGCCGCTCGTACGTTCGTGAAGTCACCCCGCGGCCCAACCTCCCGGCCGGCTTCGAGCCGGTCACCGCCCAGATTGACGAAGGCTTCGCACTCGACTTCAGCCCCCTTTTGTCGGCTGACCGTCGAATGATCGACGCCACGATCAAGTGCGAGATCAACCAGGTCGAGAAGATGAATCAGGTCGTGGTGGAGATTCCGAGCCAGATGTCGGCGCGGCAGCGCACGGAGATCGACGTGCCGCAAATGACCCACTTTCGCTTCCACGAAAGGTTCCGCTGGCCCGTCGACCAGGTCCTCGTCATAGGGCTTGGCGTCGTCGCCCTGCCGATTCCGGTCAACAACGCATCGCTGCTGCCCGGCGTGCCGCTCCCCATGGGCGGTTCGCCCGCCCGAGCGGACCTTCTGGTCTTCGTCGACTGCAAGGGCCGAACGTCGCCGGCGGCTGCCATTCCGCCCGCCGGCCGCAATTCCCCGGCCAATCGAGCCGGTTATTGAGGTCGGTAGCGAGTCGCGCTGGGTGCCATTGGGCAAGCGAAGCTACCCCTGGGCGTCGTTCGTCGTCCCACCTCAAACGGCTCTTCCTTGACCTTCGGCCGGCCAGCCGGCTAAGGCTGTACGACGAACTGCGAACGCCACCCTTGCGGCGTTCCCCAAACCGGCGATAATGGCCAGAATCACTATTCCTCGAGGAGTTGCCGCATGCAGTTCGTCCATCTCGGGCCCATCGATTACACAATCCTCGTCGTTTACACGCTCTTCGTGCTCGGCATCGGTGTCGCGCTCAAGCGACACATGAAGACCAGCACCGATTTCTTCCTTTCCGGCCGCTCGATCCCCGCCTGGATCACCGGGCTGGCCTTCATCTCGGCCAACATCGGGGCCCAGGAAGTCATCGGCATGGGGGCCTCGGGCGCCAAGTACGGCATGCTGACATGCCACTTCTACTGGCTCGGCGCCATCCCGGCCATGGTGTTCGTCGGCATCTTCATGATGCCCTACTACTACGGCTCCCGCGCCCGATCCGTGCCCGAATACCTCAAGCTCCGCTTCGACGAAAAGACCCGCGGCTTCAACGCGTTTCTCTTTGCCGTAATGACGATCTTCTCGTCGGGCATTTCGATGTACGTCCTGGCAGATCTGATGGGACTCTTGCTGGGGTGGAACTTCCATGCCAGTCTCCTCGCGTCGGCCATCATCGTGTTGGCTTACATCTTCCTGGGCGGCCTGACGTCGGCCATTTACAACGAGGTGCTCCAGTTCTTCCTGATTGTATTGGGCTTTTTGCCGCTAGTCGTCTTGGGCCTGATTGACGTCGGCGGCTGGGACGGCTTGGTCGCAAAGCTGAATGTCGTTGCCGCCAACAACCATCCGCCCTATGGTGCCGGCACCTGGACTCAGATTTGGAGCCCCTTAACCAATGCAAGCAAGAATCCGATGGACGTCGAGTGGTTCGGCATGGTCATGGGCCTCGGGTTCGTGCTCTCGTTCGGCTACTGGTGCACCGACTTCCTGGTCGTCCAGCGGGCGATGGCCGCCAACTCAATGTCGGCGGCGCGACGGACGCCGCTGATCGCCGCGTTTCCCAAAATATTCTTTCCGGCGTTGATCATCGTTCCGGGCATGATCGCGATGGTGGTTTCCCCTTACACCAGCGACTCGGTCGCCAAGAACGGCGCCGCCCACGCGTCGGTCAACGCCACAGCGACCAAGGCTGGGAACGCCATTCGGACGCCGGTGCAAGGAATCATCCCGCCGAAGTTGAAGAAGGATAAGGCGGGCGTAGAAAAGCTCGTGATCAATCCTCAAACCGGCAAGCCTGAGGCGGATTACAACATGGCCATGCCGATGATGCTGATTCGCTACTTCCCCACGGGTTTGTTGGGATTGGGGCTGACCGCGTTGATGGCCTCTTTCATGTCAGGCATGGCGGGCAACGTCACGGCCTTCAACACCGTTTGGACCTACGACATCTACCAGAGCTACATTGCGCCCGGCAAGTCCGACAAACATTATCTTCCGATGGGCCACAGGGCCACGCTGTTTGGAATTGTGCTAAGCATTGCGGCCGCCTACGCAGCAAGTGAGTTCAACAACATCATGGACATGCTGCAACTGGTGTTCGGCTTCGTCAACGCGCCGCTGTTCGCCACCTTTGCGCTCGGCATGTTCTGGCGGCGCGCGACGGGCCACGGCGCGTTCTGGGGCCTCGTGTGCGGTACCGCGGCCGCCCTTACGCATTTTGGGCTGACGCTGCCGTATGAAGGATCGACCAGTTTGTTTAAGGGTGGCTGGCTCGCCTTTGGGCATCCCATCCACACCTATCACAGCGAGATGGCTCAGAACTTCTGGACGGCCATTTGGGCGTGGAGCATTTCGTTCAGCGTTGGAATCATTGTTTCCATGTTGACCCGGCGTACGAAGTCGGACGACGAACTGAAGGGCCTCGTCTACTCGCTCACGCCGCACGCGGCCGAAGGCGAGGATGTCGCATGGTACGCGCGGCCCGCCGTGCTGGCCTTCGCGGTGCTCGCGCTCACCGTCGCCTTGAATATCATCTTCTGGTAAATAACGGAGCCGTCGATGCAGTTGGATATTCGTATTCCCATCGGACTGATGTTCGGCGTGGTTGGCTTGATCCTCGTCGTCTTCGGAGGCGTGTCCGACAAGCTTTTGTACGCCCGATCGCTCGGCTACAACGTCAATCTCATTTGGGGTTGTGTCCTGGTCGTTTTCAGCGCCTTCATGCTTGGCATGGCTTGGCACGCCCGAAAACGCCAACCGTAAGACGCCGGGGACGGACGATGTACTTGGCAGGGATGTCGCCACGACGCGACATCTTGCCCCAAAGACCTCCTCCGTCCCCATGCATCCCGGTCTGAACGCTGCTCGTTGGGCATGGCGTCCGGGAATTGCCGTCATCCTGAGCGCAGCGAGGGATCTAGCCCGCTGGACGTCGCGAACAGATTCCTTGCACCGCGCGTATCTGTCCAAAGCTGACGCTCGCGACGCCGCAAAATCACTTCGTCGTCCCGACCGGCTCCACGACCGTCGGCTTCTTCGATGGCCCGAAGTATATCTTTGCGTTCGGAAGCGCACGATGCAGCTTGGCCGCACCGTTGGCGGTTACTTGAGTATCGGTCAGCGACAGGCTATGGAGCGCATTCAACTTCTCCAGATTAGGCAAGCCGGCGTCGGTGATCGGACAGCCGGAAAGGATCAGCAGATGGAGGCCTTTGATGTCCCTCAGGTTGACCAACCCCGTGTCGGTAATCGCACAGTGAGAAAGATCCAAAAAATCGAGACGTAGGAGGCCGTGCAGATTCGACAGCCCGGCGTCGGTAATGGCGCAGTTGGAAAGACGCAGTAGCTCAAGACGGTGGAGTCGTTTCAGATGCACTAAGCCGGCGTCGGTAATCGGCGCGCCGGACAAGTCGAGACTCGACAGGTCTTCGAGCGGCTCCAGGCAGACAAGATCAGCGTCGCCCGGCTTTCGAGGGCACTTGGAAAAGTCCAGCATCGCCACGACATCGTTCAGAGCGGTGACGGAGCCTGGGAAGCTCTGTAGCCTGGCGATCGCTTCGCGCTGCGGTTGGAGTCGGCGATAGTGCATGCCGTAGTTGCTGGCAATGCAGCTTGCAACGACGACCAGCAACATGAGCGACTGGAGGTCAAACTGGAACCGCCACCATGCCGGAGCCCTGCTCGCCGCGGCGCTGATGGGCGCGACCGCTCGCTCGAGTTGGACCAACAGCGTCCCGTCGGCGTCCGCGACTGGCACGAAGCGGCCAATGGCCGCCGTGACCGCCTCCTTCTGACCGGAAGCGATGTCCCGTTCGAAGATCGTCATTCGTCCGTTGCTGAAACGCCTCAGTATCCGGCCCGACCAGAAGCCGCGGCGGATCATCTTAAGCGTACACCATCGGCACTCGTCGATGTCGTTCCATGGAACAAAGCTGCAGAGTCCGGCCTGCCATACAACACCGTTCCGTCTCACTTCAAAGGCGATCCGACACTTCTGTGGCGGAAAGGCACATATCATGAGCATGCCCATCCACGCCGCAGCGAACAAGGAGAGATAGAAGGAAATGCTGTGAAGCAGGACGTATCGGTCGAGGATGCCCCCTTGCATCTTTGACCAGAGCCAAAGAATCTGGGCACCTTGTATACAAGCCAAGGCAATGATAGAGATCCGCAACGCGAAGAACCCATAGACGAACCATCGAGCGTTTCGCACTTCCAGCAGCAACTGCCCGGCTTCTTCGCGAGCCCGCGCGAGCCGCCTTCGCGACGAACGAAACAGCATCAGCCAGAAGAAGAACCCGGCCAGCAGGGCGCTGAGCAGTTGCATGGCCTGAAAAGCCCTCACCCTAACCCTCTCCCAAAGGGAGAGGGGACTAACGCATTGGCCTCTCCTATGGCGGAGGGGACCGGCCTTCTTGCCTCACTTGTAATGCAGCAGGCACACGGCGTATGCCCACCACACAGGCCTCGCGCGGAGCGTGAGGAATACCTACTTGTCGCGCTGGGCTCGGAACCGGGCGTTGTCGCTCCGCTCGCGGCGGATCAGGTCGGCCAGGGTCTCAGCAGCCCCAACGAGGTCGATCGTCTCGGCCGCCTTCTCCCAACGCCACTTCACTTCGAGCTTGCCTTCCTTCAGACCGCGGTCGCCGATCACCACGCGGAGCGGAACGCCGATCAGGTCGCCGTCCTTGAACTTCACCCCGGCACGGCAGTCGCGGTCGTCGACCAACACATCGACGCCCGCCGCGGTGAGTTGATCGTGCAACTCCCGGGCGACCTTCATCGAGGCCTCGTCCGGCACCTTGACCGGCGTCAGCAGCACCTCGTACGGCGCCAGCGACATCGGCCAAATGATGCCGTCCTGGTCGTGGCTAGTCTCGACCAGCCCGGCGATGATCCGGTTCACGCCGATGCCGTAGCAGCCCATGATGATCGGCTTGAGTTGCTCGTCGGCGTCGAGGAACTTCGCGCCCAGGGCGGCCGTGTACTTCGTGCCAAGCTTGAAGACGTGCCCCACCTCGATCGCGTGCCGCAGCTTGAGCTTGCCGCTGCACCGTGGGCAAGGATCGCCGTCAACCGCGTTGCGGAGGTCGGCAAGCAGGTCCGGCGTGAAGTCGCGATTGATGTTCACGCCGACGATGTGCGTTTCCGCTTCATTCGCGCCGGCGATGCCGTTGACGAGGCTGGCCACGTCGTAGTCGGCCAAGAGCGGGATTTTTTCCTTCATGCCCACCGGACCGGCGAACCCGACCGGGGCGCCGGTGACCTTTTCGATCACTTCCGGCGAGGCCAGCTCTAGCTTTTCGGCTTTGCGCCCCCGGCGGATTTTGCCCTCGTTCGCTTCGTGGTCGCCGCGGACCAACACCGCGATCGGCTGGCCGTCGGCCACGTAGATCAGCGTCTTAATGAGTTTGTGCGGCTTGCATTTGAGGAATGCACTGACCTGTTCGATCGTGTGCGCGCCCGGCGTGGGTATTTTGGTCAAAGGCTTTTGGGCAACATCCGACGCCGCGACATTGCGGGCGCCGATCTCGGCCTTCTCCTGGTTGGCCGCGTAGCCGCAGCCGGTGCAATGCAG
>JAJFUI010000145.1 GCA_021372555.1 Planctomycetaceae bacterium
CGGCCGCCCGAGCCAGTCGGCGGCGGATGCTTGGCCTCGGGTACGACCGTGCGAGGCCGGTGATGCCGTCGAGCAGTGGACGCTCCTGTCTTGCCACGATCGCCAGACTGTCCATCAGGTTCGCCGCGTCAAGCCGCCGCAAGAACCATCCTATCCCGGGCAAGTCCCACTGTATCCAGCCATAATGACGCAACGTCGCGTGGAAGATAAAGCCGGTAAGCGCGAGCCAAAACGGGACGGAGAGATACCAATAATTCGCGGCGACGTTGGAGACGTTGATTAGCAACCGGCAGGGCCCCGGCAACACGACTCCAAATTCCTTGAACATCTTCCCGAACTTCGGCGCAATACAACACATGACGAACGAGAGGATTCCGACCCCGTAGCACAACATCGCAATGACATAGATTAGTTTGCCGGCAACCGATGTCCAGACCGATCGGTAGTGGCCGACGGTGGTCACTGCGTCTTGCAAAGCGGAGGGAAGCGAGCCAGATTCGCAGCCCATCCTAATGATGGACACGGCCCGGGGAGGCAAAACATCGCCGCAGCGGGCGAGCGCGTCTGGCAGAGAAAGGCCCGATTTGAGCAACTCCGCCACGCGTTTTGTCCGGCGTCCGAAGTGGCCGCCGCGTTCCCGCGCGAACGCCTCGATGGCCGGCACGAGCGGCATGGACTTCTCGGCGGAGGCCGCCAGCAGCCAGAGCAACGCGTACTGCTGGGACTTATGATATTTGTGCACCGTCTCGATCATCACCACGAAGGCAACGATCCACCATGGGATCCAGACGACGGCAATCAGCGTAAGAAAACTGCCCAATATGCCAACGGCGATCAGGCTCCAGCCAGTGACGGTCAGCGCGAGGTTTACCGCATCGTCACGCAGCCGATCGCGCGCTCCGGCAATGATGGCTTGCGCCGTTAGGACGGCAATGCCCAGCAAAACTGGGGCGACCATCGCAACAGAGGCAAGAGCTTCGGATGGCGCAGTCATCGTATCAACAACTTAGAAAGGTGAAAACGCCGAACAGCGGCAACAACAATGACATGACGAAGCCGGCAATGTACGCACCAATGATGAGAAAGACCATTGGCAGCACGATTGCATCGAGCACTGACCCCTGGGAACGCACGCGTCCCTCGAACATTTCGACGGCCGCCCGAAAGGCATCGCCTAAGGCGGCATTTCTCTGGCCCCATTCGATCATCGGTATCATGCTTGGCGGGAACTGCCCCCGCGAAGCCATGCTGTCGTAAAGCACGCGGCCGTTGTCCACATCGTCTGCTACTCGACGGCAGGCGTACGCCAGATCGCAATCGCGGAGTCCGGCAGCAACCAGCCGCAGGGCATCGGGAAGCGGGACTCCCTGGTCCAACAGCACGGCCATGAGTCGAGCGAATTGCGACAAGTGCGTCCAACGCAGCAGAGGCCCAACCATTGGCACATGGTTCAGTACAGGCCACACCCAACGCACGGCGGGCGCGACGCCAAGCAAGGCGGGAACCCCCGCGCACATGCACAACAGCACCAACAGTCCATAGAGTCCAGACCACGAATTCGAGATGTAGATCTTGGTCATGGCAGGCAAGTTGATCCCATACTCTTTGTACATAACCACGAAGTGGTCCACGACGTAGAGCTTGGCCACGAGAGCCAGGAACGTGAGGAAGACTAACAGCAACAAAGGGTAGGACAGGCTCAGCCACAGCCGGCGGCGAAGGTCGGACTGGGTGCGCTGGAGATCGACGTACTCTTCGAGGGTCTCGGCGAGTCGGCCGCTGCGCAGGCCCGCCAGGATGAGGCCACGGAGACACGTCGGCAGACGGCCCGATTGGGAGTCCACCGCGACAGCCAAATCGACGCCGGCGTCAAGCTGGTCGGCCAGGGCAACGAGGACGCGACGCAAGCGACGACCGGCGAGTTCACCGGACAACGCGCGAAGGCCATCGCTCAGCGGGAGGCCCGCTCTGGTCAGGTCGGCCACCCGCGCGGCCAACTCGGCGGTCTCCTCGGCCGAGAGCCTTTCGAGCGAATCGAAACCGGACCAGTGGAATCGCATGTCTTAGTTGGCGTAAATTGCGGCGAGCATTGATCGGTGCACGGTGATGGCCCTCAGCACGGCCCCACTACCAAAGGGAGAGGGGAGTCTTGCGTTTTACCTCGCCAATGCGCGGAGCATCGATGTGTATGGGACAAACAACGTCAGGACGTAAGCCGCAGTAATGCCGCCGCCAAGGATGACGGTTAGCAAGACGGGGAGAAACGTTTGAACCATTTTCGCCTGGTATCGCGCGCGACGGTGATACGTTGCGGCGGCGTGCCGGATCGCCGGCAGGAGCGTGCCCGGCCGGCCGGCCGAGCCCATTAGCCAACCCAACAGGGGCGGCAGGCTCGGGCCGGGACGAGCGCCGAGGGGGACAGTCCCCTTTTCGTCGAGACGACAATCCCGCCCCTCGGGCGCGGCTTGGTGGCCGGCTTCCAGTGTCGCAGCCAGTTGCCGGCCGGCCTGGAGCGTCTGCGGATCGCCCGAACTTTGGGCGGCCAACTGCACGGCGTCGGGAAGTGGAACCTCGCTGTCGATCAGCAGCGAAAGCACTTCAAGGAAGGTGGCGGTCCTCGACCAGCGCAGCATCGAGCCCATCCACGGCAATCCCGTCAGAAGACGATTTGACCAGGGGCCGGAGAACAGCGTCCCGCAACGACAGACCGACCACCACGTAGCGATGATCGCCACGGCCGCGAGTGGGCCGACGGGGCCCCAGAACCAGGCGCCGCGGCCGATCCAGCAAAGGGCGTCGAAGAACCGCTGCCCGGGCAGATCCATCGATCGGAAGCTGGCGGCAAGTTGCGGGGCCAGCAGCGATGTGAATAGCGCGGCGCCGGCCCAGGCGAAGGCGAAAATCAGCATTGGATAGCTGACGGCGACGACCGCCGCCCGGTAGGTATCGGTCACACGGCGGCTTGAACTGGCCACGGCTTCGAGCGCGGCCGGCAAGCGGCCTGCCCGCAGTCCGGCCTGGACAACGGCCTGATACGCCGGCGAGGTGTCGGCGATCTCGTCGGTAATGCACTGATCGAGCGGCTCGCCGGCAGCCGATCGCTCGGCGAGCCTCACGGCGATTTCGCCCAGCCGGCCAGGCATTTCTTTCCCCAGCTCGGACAGTCCGCGTTCCAGCGGCACACCGGAGCGAACCAGGGCGGCGATCTCGTCGTTCAGAGCGATGAATTGATCGACGGTCATCGGTTCCGGCAAAGAGAGAGTGAAAACGCAACTTTCCTCACACCACGGCGGGACTAAAGCGCCTGCGACCCTAGGCCGTTTAGCATACACCGTTTGTACTAGGAGGAGAATCCCAGGACGCGGCGGACTTCGGCGGGACTGGTGCGGCCGAGGGCGACGGCGTCGCAGGCCCGCTGCCAACGGCTCGACATTCCACCTCCGATAGCGAGTCGCTCGATGGAAGCCGTATCGGCCCGGGCGAGGACGGCCGTCGCCAGTTCGGGACTGCCAGCCAGCACGAGCATCTCCACCAACAGGAACCGCCCGCGATAGCCGCTGCCGCCGCACGCCTCGCAACCGCGAGGAAGCATCACGCGCTCTACCGGCAAGCCGAGCCGATCGTCGGCGGCATGGCTCGGCTGGGCGCACTTGCAGAGGCGGCGCAACAACCGTTGGTTCAGAATTGCCAGCAGACCGCTGCGGAGCACGTAGGGCTCGATGCCCATGTCGAGGAGGCGACCGACCGTTTCGGCAGCGCTGCCGGCGTGGAACGTACTCACGAGCAAGTGGCCGGTCAGCGAAGCCTGAAGCGCAGCTTCGGCGGTGGGCCGGTCGCGGATTTCGCCAACCATGATGACTTCGGGGTCTTGCCGCATGAGGAAACGAAGTCCGGCGGCGAGATCGAGTCCCGATTGCGGATTCACTTGGGATTGAGCGACGCCGTCGACGGCCACTTCGACCGGGTCTTCAATCGACACCAAGCTGCGACCGCCGCCGGCGTGATTGACCATTTCCCGGAGGCAGGCGTAGGCCGTCGTCGTTTTGCCGCTGCCGGCTGGGCCCGAGACAACGATCGCACCGGAGGTCTCGGCCAACAGTCGCTGCAGCGGCTCAAACACATCGGCGGGCAGTCCGAGATCGTCGAGACGTTGGTATTGCCCGTCGCCACCGAAGAGCCGGATGACGGCTCGCTCGCCGTACAAGGTGGGATAGGTGCAGACGCGCATCTCAACGTCAGAAGGGTTGCCGGACTGTTCGGAATTGCTGGAATCGTCGCGGGGCGACCGGCACAGGCTGGACGTCTGTGCTACAGGGAGGCGGATGCGGCCTTCCTGAGGGCGATCGTTGTGGTAGGTTAACAGGCCGGAGAGGACCTTCAGCCGGGCGACGACATTGGCGGCGATTCGGCTCGGGAGTGTGGCCACCGGCTGGAGCACGCCATCGATGCGGAACTTGAGGTCGAGTCCGGCAGCGCCAGGCTGTAGATGAATGTCCGTAGCGCCGGCTGCGACGGCTGCCGCGAGCAGAGCATCGACGGCGCGCGGCGCATAGTCCGGCTGATTCGGATCAAGCCCACCGAGAGCAGTCGCTAGCGACATGTCTGTTTCGCTGCCGAGGAAGACTCAGGAGAAATCGTCTAGGCGTCTATTGTAGTGCCGGGGCGAGGGCTGTCACAAGTGCGCGGGAACGCGACCCGCGCTTGGCATCGCAATCGGCGGATCGTCATCGCCGCGGGGCACGAGATGCCTGTGTGCCATTTCGTGCGCACACGGGCAGTCGCGATGGCGGCGAATCAGTACGGCTTGTAGCGGCCGGGGACCGGCACGGGGTAGTTGCCGTCCTTGTCGGGCATGGCCGGCGGGTTGGCGTCGAAGGCAAAACGCGACGGCATCTCGTTGGGGCCGTTAGCCACGGCGTCGTCCCACTTGACGGCTTGGCCAGAGTAGGTGGCCATGCGACCGAGCACGCCCGTGAAGCTGCTCGTGGCGGCGTGCCATCCGTCGTTGAGTTTCTCGTTCTTGCGAATGGCGTTAATGAGGTCGACGTGTTCCTGGACGTAGCCGTCGCTGCCGTTGCCTGGCAGCTTCTTGACGCCTTTGTCCCCGTGGAAATACTGGGCGATTTCTTGCCACGTGTCCGGCTGCTGGCGGGACTGGCTATAAAGCTTTGTGCCGTCCTTGTAGGTGAACTCGACGAAGTGGTTGTCGTAGATCTGGCCGACATGGCGGTTGTCGCGAATGTGACAACTGCCCATGCCGTTGGCTTCGACGGGATGATCGCCTTTGACCCAGTTGCAGACGTCAAGGTTGTGGACGTGCTGTTCGAGGATGTGGTCGCCGCAGAGCCAGACGAAGTGATACCAGTTGCGCATCTGGTATTCCATTTCCGATTGGCCGGGCTGGCGACTGCGAACCCAGATGGGGCCACAATTCCAGTAGGCCCGCATCAGGTGGATGCGCCCGAGCGATCCATCTTGGATCTTCTTGACCGGCCGAAGAAATTCGTTGCTGTGGCGGCGCTGGAGGCCAACGGACACACGGAGGTTCTTCTCGTCCGCAGCCTTGTTGGTTTCCATCACGGAGCGGAAACCGGGGGCGTCGATGCAGATCGGCTTCTCCATGAAGACGTGCTTGCCGGCAGCGACGGCGGCGGCGTAGTGGATGGGGCGAAACCCAGGGGGCGTGGCGAAGAGCACAATGTCCGGGCCAGCGGCGATTGCCTTCTGATAGGCGTCGAACCCGACAAAGATGCGATCCTCCGGCACGTCGATCCGACTGACCAGATTCTTTTCGACGAGGTCCTGGTCCTTGCGCAGTTGGGCAAGGCAGCGGTCCGCGTTGTCCTTGAACGCGTCGGCAACCGCGATCAGCCGGACGTTCTCGCACGAGCCGAGACAATCCTTAGCGGCGCCGGTTCCACGCCCGCCGCAACCGATCAGCGCGATCTTCAGTTCGTCACCGCCGGCGGCGTGGGCCGCGCGGGCGATATTCCAGCCGCCGGCCAGGGCGATGCCTGCCGCAGCGGCGGTCGTGCCTCGGAGAAAATCGCGACGGGAAGGTCTTGCGGTATCGGCCATCGGTGTGCTCCTTGGGAAACGGGCATTGCCGGGCACGGAAGTGCCCAGCCCTCGTCGGCTATTGGGGAAGCTAGGCTATCGACTCGCCTACTGCTTGCCAGCTTGCGCCTTCTTGTAGTCGAGATACTCTTCCTTCTCGAAAGGCGTGATTTCGTAGCGGGCGGCTTCCTGTTCGCTCGGGACGCGCAGGGGCCGCACAACGCGGAATCCGACGAAGTTCGCGTCGGTGTGGTACCAAATGCTTTGCGGGATCTGTGGGTCCTGGGCCTTCCAATCCTTGCTCGATCCGCGACGAGCGGCGCTTCGCAATGCCGGGGCTTCGTCGGTCCAGGCGCCGCCGCGCACCATCTGCGGATATTCCTTGGTGACCGGAAGCACTGGGTTGTCAGCCACCTTGCCGGCGAGCTGCTTGTAGCGGTCGGCCACGTACTGATCCAGGCACCACTCGCTGACGTTGCCATGCATGTCGTAGAGGCCCCAGGGGTTCGGCTTCTTTTTGCCGACCTTGTGATACTTTTCGTCCGAATTGCCCTCGAACCAAGCGTAGTCGCCGAGTTTCTTGTCGCTGTTGCCAAACGAGTAGGCGGTGTCGGTGCCTGCGCGACAAGCGTACTCCCATTCGGCCTCGGTCGGTAGGCGATAGTACCGGCCGGTCTTGGCCGAGAGCCAGCGGCAGTACATCTTGGCGGCGAACTGGGTCATGCAGATTGCCGGGTAGCCTTCCTTACCCATGCCGAAGCTCATGTCGGCATAGGGCTTTGTGGGAATCGCCCGGGCGTCGGAAAGCTTGTCCCACGGCGTGGCGACCATCTTCAATGCATTGCGTCGTTGCTTATCGAGCCCCAGACCCCACAGTTCGTACTCCGACCAAGTGACCTCGTGTTTGCCCATCCAGAATGGGTCAACGTTGACCTGGATCTGCGGCCCCTCGTCGGCTTTGCGGTTCTTCTCGTTGGCAGGGCTGCCCATCTTGAATGTTCCGCCGGGGATCGGCGCCATGTCGAACTTGACGTCGGTGCTGACGATCTTTTCCACGTACGGCTTCATGCCCTTTTCGTCAGTCGCCTCGGAGGCCGGATTCTCGACCGGCTTCGGCAGCCACTTAACGGTCACTTCCAGCGGCCACTCGAAGTCGTATGGTTTCGAGCCGTGCACTGCTTGGGCCTTTGGTTTTTCCGCGGCCGACGCGTGTGCGCCAGCGATCAGAAGGCCGAGACCCGCGACGAAGATAATCACAGGTTGCAGAGAACGTGGGCAGTGCATTACTCTAGTCATTGAGCTGTCCTCGTATGGCTTGGTGACGACTGGTGCGGACCGAGTTGAAAGGATCTGTCTGAATGGGCGGGCTAGAGCGATTTCGACGGAACGCGGAAGACGCCCTAGTGATGGTGGGACTGCTCGGCATCTCGTTGGTCGCGTTTGCATCGCCGGTTTTAGCCGACAGACCCGACACGAGGCCAGCGGTCGAATCGCCGGCTAAGGCCGGGACTACGAACCATCGGTTCGAACTCGCCGGCATCGAGATGGCCGTGCCAATCAGGATTGTACTGTATACGGCCGACAATGCAACGGCGGATACAGCGGCGCGGGCAGCGCTAGCACGCTTCCACCAGCTTAACGCGGTTCTGAGCGATTACGACCCGCAAAGCGAATTGCGACGCTTGTGCGATACATCCGTCGAGGGGAAGCCGACCCACGTCAGCGATGACCTCTGGCGCGTGCTGGCCCGGGCTGTTGAGCTATCGGAGCGATCGGCGGGGGCGTTCGATGTCACGGTGGGGCCGCTGGTCCATATTTGGCGCAACGCGCGTCGCACGAAGGAACTTCCGCGCCCCGAGTCAATTGCATCGGCACGCGAGAGAGTTGGGTATCGCTTCCTTCGCCTGCAGGCCGACCAGCACGCGGTCGCGTTGCTTCGGCCAAACATGCGCATCGACTTGGGCGGCATCGCCAAAGGATATGCGGTAGACGAGGGGATGCGCGTGTTGCGCACACACGGATTCAATCGGGCGATGATCGATGCCGGCGGCAACATTGGCCTCGGTGATCCACCGCCGGGCAAGCCTGGCTGGAGGATCGGCGTTGCCCCGCCCGATGCCAAGCGTCCGCCGCGGCAATATTTATGGCTATCGAGGGTTGGTGTATCGACCTCCGGGGATTTCTGGCAGCACGCCGTGATCAATGGCGTGCGCTACTCGCACCTTGTGGACCCACGCACGGGCGTCGCGTTGACCGGCCGCTGCAGCGTGACGGTCGTCGGGCCCGACGGCCTGAGCACGGACGGGCTTTCGTCGGCCGCAGCCATTCTTGGACCCGAGAAAGGGATGAAGCTGATCGACGACACGCCCGGCGCGGCGGGACTGATGGTTCGCGAAATCGACGGCAAGGAAATCGTACAGGAGTCGGCACGCTGGAAGCAGTTGCCGAAGGCCGATCCGTAGCAGAGTCAAGATGGCTGCGCGCTATGTACCGAGGGGGGTGTCGCGGTTGCGCATGAAACGCCTAGCCATAGCCGGTTCTCATGCCGAGGAAAGGCCGCCTAGACACGGCCCCACGAACGGCGAAGCTCCAATCTCATTGACCGCCCCGCACCGCGTTCCTACAATGTCGCCGGCATCCCGACAAATCGTTCAAGACCAAGGCGCTGCAGATGGACTCTTCCGTCCTGCCGATCTTCCTGATGCTGGCCTGCACCCTCGTCCTGGCCGTCGGCATGCTGCTCGTCGCCCGTCTGCTCAACCGCGGCCGGCCCAGCGATGTCCAGCAAATGCCGTATGAAAGCGGCATGGACCCAATCCACGACACCCGTCGTCGCTTCGACGTCCGCTTCTATCTGCTCGCCATCGCCTTCCTGATCTTCGATGTCGAGTTGCTCTTCCTCTTCCCTTGGGCGGTCTCGTGGGGCAGCGGCAATCAAACGTCGGTGGTCGGAAGTCAGAGAAAAACGGTCAGCGGGCGATGGGCGATGGCCAGTGAACCCCAACTAGAGATTGCTCGCCCTGGGTCTCCTTCCGGTGCTTCACGTGGGAATGCCCCGGTCGCACCTTCCACGTCCCCGGACGAGCCTCAAAACCAAACCCAATCTCGCCACCTCGTCTTTGCCGGCGCGATGACATTTCTCGCCTTGCTGGTCATCGGCTATGTGTACGACTGGCGCAAGGGAATCTTCCAATGGCGGTAGCCGACCCTTCCAACGGCGAGAGTCCTGCCCGGTCGACACTCGTCGAGTTGCCGGAGAACGTCGTCATCACCAAACTAGACGAGTTGGTCAGTTGGTGCCGGAAGAACAGCCTTTGGCCCATGCCGTTCGCCACGGCCTGCTGCGGCATCGAACTGATGGCCACCGGCGCTAGCCGTCACGACATTGCCCGCTTTGGCGCCGAGGTCTTTCGCTTTAGCCCGCGGCAGTGCGACCTGATGCTGGTTGCGGGCCGGGTCGTGATGAAAATGCTGCCGGTACTGCAGCGGATTTGGCTCCAAATGCCCGATCCGAAATGGTGCATTTCGATGGGCGCCTGTGCCTCGACCGGCGGCGTGTTCGACACCTACTGCGTTGTCCAAGGGATTGATCGATTCATGCCGGTCGACATGTATGTGCCAGGTTGCCCGCCCCGCCCCGAGCAACTTATCCAGGCGGTCATTGACCTTCAGGAGAAGATCCAGCGAGAGGGCACGCTGGCTGGCCGCGAGTTCGGCGCCGCCTCGCTGCGTCAGCCAAAGCGCGCCCTGCAGCCCGGCGATGAAAAACAAAATGGCTAACCGCGTGGTGCGGTGCGGAGGCTTTCCAGGGCCAAACAATTGTTCAAGATAGGGGCTCAGTTGGGGTGACAGTGGTAGTGCCACACCGGAAAAATGTCCACAATTCGGGCGTGGCAGTGCAACTGCCACCCCAACATCCTGGAAAACTGATCGGCCCCGGGAGGCTTTTCGGACCCCCTTGTTAGGGACGCACGGCTGGGGTAGAATGCACAACAATCTATGTCTATAAAGCTCGGTCGCCCTTTGCAAAAGGAGTGAACCCAATGAACCGTTGGTGTCTTCTCGCGACCATCTTGGCCTTTCCCGCGCTGCTTTTGGCCCAGGGAGGCAATACCAGCAATCAGCCTTCGACCACGCAGCCTTACCAGCCGGCAGTGCCGTCCCCCTCGACCAACGTCTACGGTGGCGGTGGCTACGGCGGCTGGGGTGGCTACGGCGCGTCGACTGCCGCCGGCTCGGCGTTGAGCGGAATGGCTGGCGTCATCAGCGCAGCCGGCCAGCGAAATCTGGCCAACTCCGCCGCCGCCGTCAACATGACCCAGGCCCAGAAAAACGAGATCGAGAACCAGCAGCAGTGGACCAAGACGTACTTCGACATGCGGGCGACCAACAAAGCCGCAACCGCAGCCGAGCGTGGCCCTAGACCCACGATGGAGCAGATGGCTCGCTGGGCGAAGGACGGGGCCCCGAAGCCGCTGAACACGAGCGAGCTCAACCCCGTCACCGGCGGCCTCAATTGGCCCAGCGCGCTGCAACTACCAGAGTTTCAGGCCGAGCGCGAAGAGCTTGATCAGTTGCTCGCCAAACAGGCGCGATACGGCGCGCTCGACTACTCCGACCAGACCAAGGTCCGCCAGACGATCGACGGCATGTACGACCAGCTCAAGTCAAAAATCAAGGACATCCCGCCGATGGATTACGTTGCCTGCCGAAACTTCTTGCGAAGTGTGAACTACGCGGCCACGAAGACCGAAATGTAGCCGTCCCCGCGACAAAACAGAAGCGATAGGAGCCCGAGCATGTCCTCCAAACGACTGACGCTGCTTGCCGCAGCAGTTGCATGCCTGATACTCGCAGCTCCCGCGCTGCGGGCCGCCGACGAGCCGCTGCCCACACTGCTCGAAAACTTGAAGTCGCCCAACGAAACCACCCAGGTCCAAGCCATTAGCCAATTGGGCGAGCGCGGCGAGAACGCTGCCGAGGCAGTCGCTCCGTTGACCGAACTGCTGCAAGCCAAATCGGCGATGGTTCGGGCTCATGCCGCCTGGGCCCTTGGCCAGATCGGCGCCGCGGCCAAGCCGGCGGTTCCCGCCCTGGTCGCACTGCTCAAGGACTCCGACCAGACGGTCCGTCGTCAGGTCGTCCGTGCGGTAATGCACATCAAGCCCGGACCGCAGATTACCGTGCCGCTCTGCGTCAAGCTTTTGGAAGACGCCGACCCGGGTGTGCGCCTTCGCATCCTCGCCGCTATTGCCGAAGCCGGCCCCCAGGGCGTGCAGGGCCTGATCGACGCGTTAAAGGACGACCGCACCGGCGATGACTATTGGGCGTGCCTTGCCCTGCGGGAAATCGGTCGGCCGGCCGCCGCCGCCGTGCCCGCGCTCACCGACAAGCTCCAAAAGGACCCGCGACCTGAAATCCGCCGCGAGGCCATTCTCGCTTTAGCTGCCATGGACGACGCCGCCGCTCCCGCGATCGACGCGATCGTGGCCGCTCTCCGCGACCAGCACACACGCACTGCGGCGACATATGCCTTGGTGCGGATCGGCCGAATCCCCGCCGCTGCCGAGCCGACCATCCGGGCGAATGTGAAGAGCGATGACAAGACGCTGGCCCTAACAAGCCTTTGGGCCCTGACTCGAGTCCATCCCGAGGACAAGCCGCTACGTGCCGAGGTCACCGAGCAACTCATCCATTCGCTCAAGGATAAGGATCCGTTGGTCCGTGCAGCCGCGGCCCAGGCGCTGGCCTCGCTGCCACCGGCGCCGGAGATCACGATGCCAATCTGGCAAAAGACGCTCCAGGATGCCGATGAGACGACCGTCCGCTACGCGCTCGACGCCCTGGCGACCCTCGGCCCGGCGGCCGTGCCGCGCCTGGTCGACGCGTTGAAGCACGAGAAGCTCCGCGTGAAAGTAATCTATGTGCTCGGCCAAATTGGACCTGACGCCGCGACTGCCACGCCGGCACTCGTCAAGCTGATTGGCGACAAGGATGAACGCGTCGCTCGCGAAGCGGTGTTGGCATTGGCCAATATCGGTCCGGGCGCGAAGGCCGCCGTTCCTGCGTTGATTGCCGCAGTCCAGCAAGACGGCAGTCCAAACGTCTACCCGGCCGCGTATGCCCTGGGCCGGATCGGCCGGGATGCCGCCTCTGCCGAGCCAGTTCTTACCGATCTGTTAGAGAATCAGGACCGAAAACTGGCCCTCACCAGCGCCTGGGCGCTGGTCCACATCCGCCCGGGCCATGAGGTAGCTGCCAAGACCATCCCCATTCTCATGGCTGGGCTGCAGCACGAGATGCCGCTGGTTCGTCAGGGCGCCGCCCAGGCGCTTGGCGACCTCGGCCCCTTGGCGCGCCAGGCCGCGCCGGCCCTGAAGAAAGCCACCGGCGACGGCGACCCCGCCGTCCGCGAAGCTGCCGACAAGGCGCTGAAGCAAATCGCCGGCTCCTAACGCCCGCCGGCCATCGCCATCGGTTAACGAGTCCTTGTGCCGCCGCGCGAACCGCGTCGCGGCATTGCGCCCGAATGCCGCAGTTAGCGGTTTTCCGTGAGGCAGCAATCCGACGCCTATGCGTCAAAAACCACCGCCCCGGGGCCCGGCCGACAAGCCCGCCGGGACCATGCCGGCAGTCTCTACCGTGGCTGCCGCGCCCTCCCGTAAGCCGGCGCACGGCCTTGACCGCCGCCCCGAGCTTTGTTACCATTCGCAACTTCCCACACCTTGATGCCTTCCGGAGTCAGCGCTAGTGCCTTACGACAGCATCGTATGCGTCAAACAGGTCCCCGACACCGCCAACATCACCGCCGAGGCGATGAAGGAGGACGGAACGGTCAACCGCGGCGCCCTGCCGACGGTGTTCAATCCCGAAGACCTTCATGCCCTAGAGGCCGCGCTGGCCTTGCGTGACGAGTACGGCGGAACCGTCACCGTGCTCAGCATGGGCCCGCCCAAAGCGGGCGACGTGCTCCGCGACAGCCTTTTCCGCGGCGCGGATCGCGCGATCCTGCTGACCGACCGCCGCGCCGCCGCCAGCGATACCCTGGCCACAAGTTACATTCTGGCCCAGGCAATCAAGACCATCGGCCGATACGACCTGGTCTTCTGCGGCCGGCAGGCGATCGACGGCGACACCGCCCAAGTCGGCCCGCAATGCGCCGAGAAGCTCGGCATCCCACAAATCACCTACCTGCAGGAAGTCATCGGCGTTCACGACCGATCGATTCGCGTGCGGCGCAACATCGGCCGCGGCTGGGAAATCGTCGACGGACGGCTGCCGTTGCTAATTACCGTCCTCGATTCGGCCAACCGGCCGCGTCCTCAAGGTGCCCGGCGCGTGATGCGGATGAAGCGCGCAAAGGTGCCCGCCGAGGTGGCCGCCGAAGTGAAGGCCGCCATGCCCAACGCCACCGACGAGCAGCGCGCTGCGGAAACCGACCGTCGCGTTGCTGCCCTCAGGCAGTCCGGTCTCTTGATCGAGCAATGGGATCTGGACCGTATCGGTGCGGACCTCCAGCGTTGCGGCTTGGCCGGCTCGCCCACGAAGGTTCACCGCATTCAGGCGATTGTGTTGACCAAAGAGGGTTACACGGAGATCGCCCCCACCGAAGCCGGTGTCGGCCAAATGATTCACGAGTTGGTAGTTGACCGGACCTGGGGGTAAAAGAGTGGTTAGTGGCTAGTATCCGGTGGTCGTATGACCCGCTGCTAACCACCGACCGCCGGTCGCTCGCCCCTGACCACTAGCCACTGATTACTGACCACTATGACAGAACCGAACCGCCAAGGCGAAGTCTGGGTGTTCGCCGAACAGGAAGATGGTGCGTTGCACGACGTGACGCTGGAGCTTTGCGGCAAGGCCCGCGAACTGGCTGATCGCCTGGGCGTCCGTGCAGGCGCGGTCCTGCCCGGGGCTGGCGTCGGACCGTTGGCCAAGCGGCTCATCGCCCAGGGTATCGACAACGTCTACCTGGTCGACCATCCCCGCCTGGCCAATTACCAGACCCTTCCGTACGCCAACGCCCTGGTGACGCTCATCGAGCGGCACCGCCCGCAAATCGTGGTTGTCGGCGCCACCGCGATCGGCCGCGACATGGCCCCGCGCGTGGCTTCGACGCTGCGGTCCGGCCTGACCGCCGACTGCACCGACCTCGACATTGCCGATGTCACCGATCCCAAGGCCGGCGTTGACCACAAGAACCTGCTGTTGCAGATCCGCCCGGCGTTCGGCGGCAACATCATCGCCACGATCGTCAACTACGATCAGTGGCCGCAGATGGCCACCGTCCGCGAGGGCGTCATGCCGCTCAAGCCGGCCAGCAACGGTCATGCCGGCAAGATCATCGAAGAAAAGATCGACATCGATGACACGCAGATGGCCCTGAAGCTGATCCAGCGGCACATCGAGCCGCGGAAGGTAAACCTGAAGGGCGCCCGAGTGATCGTCTCCGGCGGCGGCGGCATCGGCAGCAAGGACAACTTCAAGCTCCTGTACGACCTCGCCGGCGCTATCGGCGGCGCCGTCGGGGCCAGTCGCGCGGCCGTCGATAGCGGCTTGATCGACAAAGAGCACCAGATCGGCCAGACCGGCACCACAGTGCGTCCCGCGCTGTACATCGCCGTTGGCATTAGCGGGGCTGTCCAGCACCGCGCCGGGATGGAAGAGTCGGCCAAGATCATCGCGATCAACACCGATCGCGATGCCCCGATTTTCTCCGTCGCCCATTACGGCATCGTTGGCGATTTCAAGCAGGTCATCCCGATGATGATCAAGGCGATCAAGGAAAAGACGCGGTAGTCGGCAGTTGCGCGTTCCCCGGCAGGAGTGCGGGAACGAGACGAACGCGAAAGGCAGTCCGGCATGGTTGAGAAACTAGTTTTCTTGCTCATTGCCATTATGTTGTTTTTCGCTGCTGTGGCTAATTCGCAGCATGGTTCCAGGGATGTGGTACAAGCAAGCACAGTGCTTGGCTTATTTATCAGCAGCAGCGCGGCCTTGATCGCGACGGTGATTGCGAAAAGAGACAACTGAACATTTCCGCTTTAGTGCGGTGAAAATTCCCGAGGAGTGCTCCCCGTGGCAAACTACTTTCTCGATAACGACGACATTCAGTTCCTCTTCAAGCACATCGATCTTGGCGAGCTCGCACGCCTCCAGGAGGATGGCTTCGTTCACGCCAACGGCGACCCCAACGGCTACGCCCCGCACGATGCAGCCGACGCCGTCGACAACTACCGCCGCGTGCTGGAGATCATCGGCGAGGTGGCCGGCGACGTCGTCGCTCCGAACGCCGAGCAAGTCGACCGCGACGGAAATACCCACAACAGCGACGAGGGCACCGTCACGCTGCATCCGCTGGTCCAGGAGAATCTCAAGCGGCTCACCCAGGCCGACATGATGGGCTTCACCCTGCCGCGGCGCTACGGCGGCCTCAACTGCCCGTGCCTCGTCTACACGATGGCTACCGAGATGATCAGCCGGGCGGATACCTCGCTGATGAACATGTTCGGCCTGCAGGGCATCGCCGAGACGATCTACGCGTTCGCCAACGACGAAATCAAGGACGAGGTGCTGCCTAAGTTCGCCCGCGGCGAAGTGACCGGGGCCATGGTCCTCACCGAACCCGACGCCGGCAGCGACTTGCAGGCCGTCCGCCTCCGCGCGTTCCAGGACGAGCAGGGCAACTGGTATCTGAACGGCGTCAAGCGATTCATCACCAATGGCTGCGGCGAGATCCTTCTGGTCCTCGCCCGCAGCGAGCCGGAAATTGCCGACGGGCGCGGCCTGAGCCTCTTCCTCGCCGAGCGCTCCGAGCGGGTGAAGGTTCGCCACTTGGAAAGCAAGCTGGGCATCCACGGTTCGCCGACGTGCGAACTGGTCTTCGACAACACCCCCTGTCGTTTGATCGGCGAGCGGCAGCGAGGCCTGATCACCTATGTCATGGCCCTGATGAACGGCGCCCGCGTCGGCATCGCCGCCCAGTCGCTCGGCGTGGCCGAGGCCGCTTACCGCTTGGCCCGCACCTACGCCCGCACCCGGCAGCAGTTCGGTGGCCCCATCGAGCGGCTGCCTGCCGTCGCCGAGATGGTCACTGACATGAAGATCGATATCGAGGTGGGCCGGGCGCTCTGCTACGAAACCGCCCGAGTCTGCGACCTCGAAAACAACAACCTTCGCATCCTGGAGATGCAGAGCCGCGGCCAAGGCTCGCTCGACAAGGACGAGGAAAAACGTCGCAAGCAGCTCTCCCGCTCGTTAAAGCGGATGAACGGCATGTTGACGCCGATGAGCAAGTACTACTGCTCGGAAATGTGCAACCGCGTGGCGTACGACGCCATTCAAGTCCTCGGCGGTTCCGGTTACATCAAGGACTACGCCGCCGAGCGGCACGCCCGCGACGCTCGCATCACCACGATCTACGAAGGCACGAGCCAGTTGCAGGTGGTCGCGGCGGTCCGCGGCGTTGCCTCCGGTTCGCTCGACGCCTGGGCCGGTGAACACGAGAAACGCGTTTATGGCGATCCGTTGCTCGACGGCCTCAAGCAGAAGCTCATCGAAGCCCGTCAACAGATCAATGAGGCGGTGCAGTTCGTAAAGTCCAAGGGCCCCTCGCAACTCGATCTGTTCGGCCGCAAGCTGGTCGACTCGGCTCTGACGGTCATCATGGGCCATCTGCTCCTCGGCCAAGGCGCGGTCGACGAGCGCAAGAAGCGAGTCGCCCGCCGCTTCATCGAGCGGGACCTCGCCGCGTTGCGGATGAACTGCGAGCGCATCCACGCCGCCGACACCGCCCCGTTGGACGAGTACGCCCTGCTGGCCGGGCCTGTGCCGGTGGCGAACTGACGCGAGTCGCCAGGTATTCCGTCCGATATTTGACGCCCGTTCCCAGCGCGCGGCAGCTATCAAAGGTTAGATAGTCTTTCCGCGGCGGCTGGGCGTCTCTTCGAGTTCGGGCCGCTTGGCAGCTTCTTCGTAGGCAATCGGCAAGAACGCAGCCATTGCCGGCAGCGCTGCCGGGCCGTAGAATCAGCCAGCGTTTCGCCTTGACTCTCTTTGGCCTCTTCGGCGATGGCAACATTCGCGGACAAAATCGGCTTAATCATGGGCGTGGCCAACGAGCGGAGCATCGCTTGGGCCATTAGCCAGGCGCTGACCGCCGAGGGCGCACAACTGGCGTTCACCCATTTCCCGAGCCCCTCCAGCGAGCGGCGCGTCGCGGACCTCGTCGCGCCGTTGTCGCCGAAGATCGTGCTCCCGTGCGACGTGCAGAAGGACGAGGACATCGCCCGAGTGTTCGCGGAAGTCCGAGACGTTTATGGCCGGCTCGACTTTCTGGTCCACTCGATCGCCTTTGCGCCGCCGCCGGATCTTCGGCGACCCTATGTCGAGACGAGCCGTCCCGGCTGGCACCTTGCGATGGACATCAGCGTCTACAGCCTCGTTGCCGCCAGTCGCGTGGCGGCGCCGCTCATGACGGCCGGCGGCACGATCCTGACCATCAGCTACTTCGGCGGCGAGAAGGTCGTGCCCGGCTACAACGTGATGGGCGTCTGCAAGGCGGCCTTGGAGCACAGCGTTCGCCACCTGGCCTGGGACCTCGGCCGCCAGCACGTCCGCGTCAACGCCCTCAGTGCCGGCCCGGTTCGCACCCTAAGCGCCAGTGGCATCCCCGGCTTCGATGACCTGCGGCAGCACGCCGCCGCCAAATCGCCGCTGGGCCGCAACGTCGAACCCCGCGAGCTCGCCGCAACCGCTCTCTATCTGTTGGGCGACATGTCCAGTGGCGTGACCGGCGAGACGATCCACGTCGACTGCGGCTACAGCATCGTTGGGCTGTAGGGCGGCTTGTTTTCGCTCACGCCCCGCGGGCAAGCAATTTTCGCGCTAACGAAATTGTCGCTGTAAAGGGTGTGGCTGTCGCTGGTTGCGCGACGATCACCTGGCGGCTCTCTGGTGGGGGCTGTGCAAAATTGCGGCTGGGGCGGCGAAAGCAGGAGCCCGGTGAACCGGGCTGACAGGGCGAGAAACTTGCCGAGCGGTCCACCCGGCGTGAACGCCGGGCCGAAACCGCCTGCGGCGGGAAAGCCCGATGAATCGGGCTGTCGGCAACGCCGGGGCGGCAGCACAACTGCCGCCCCATCGAGGTGAACCGGGCTGAGAAAGCGCCTAGAATTGGCGGTGTTTCACGCGGCGTTTTGACTTGTCAAGGAGCGGGGCCAACGGGTGTTGGCGCGCGGATCGGGCCGGATCGTTGCCAGCGAGTCGGCGTCCGCGTGGTCGTGCGGCGTCGGATCGGTTGCAAGGTGATCGGGCGTGGCACGGAGAATGCCGACCCGTTGCCAAACCGGGTCGGAGTCATTGCGCAAAAGCGGCCCGTTGCCAAACCGAGCCACTCTGCGCCGCCACCGATGATACCGCTTTGCGGTGCGGTTTCAAGGAAAGTTTTTGGGCCAGTTTTTGGTGCGGTGGCTGCGCGTTCGACGCGAGGCGGTGATTCCCGCAGATTGACGCCACTCAAGATCGAACACAATCGGCCTAATGACGGTGCTTGGATGTTCGCGACAAAATGTTTTAGCTTGTGATGATAGCATCTCCCGCAACTTCGCGGCGGTCATTACTGCGCCTCGTGGACGGCTTCTGTCCCATTTCAGTTCTCCACTCCATCCGACAAGGTAGATCCCGTGCGTCCTTTTGGATTTAAGCAAGTACTCGGTTCCAAGCTGTTCCATCAGCGATGAGGAAACGTCTCTGTTGTGAGACCACTTCACTTCAATAACCAGAACCCCCAAGCCGCCAGAAACCAACGGGGCGACGATCTCAACGTCGGTGCGCTGCCGTAACCGCCCCTGTGGTTCGCGGTGAATACTGACCTTAGTCCCATCGTCGAGAACTCGACCAGGAAGCATATCACTTAAGCGGCAGTGGACATAGGCTTGAACAGCGGATTCATTTTGCGGTTGCCGTTTCCCCTGTTTGTCCATGTGATACATCAACTCGATGTGGTTGGCTACGTCCCCGCCGATCCGGCGAAGCAATTCCTCAACGACGTCTACCAGATCGTCATTGTGACGCACAACTCGATAGTCCGCATTGTCGAGCAAGGCCAGGATGCTATCAAGAGGCAGGCTCGCTGTCATACCACCCTCCTCAGTGGCCGGGGGCGAAATACGCCCAATTTCGCCGTGAGCGGCTTCCTCGGCTTTAGCATGCGCAAACCAGTTGCCTAGGTAACCGTATTCGTTGACAAGTCTCTCCAGAGCCGTGCGGTCACAGCCGGGCCCCCTGGTGAACAGGATGCAAGGTATATTGGCTCGCAATTCACGCAACTCGCTTTCGGGAGTAATCCAGCCGCTGTGCAGTTCCGAACCCTCCTGGTACGGAAACGCTTGGCTTAGCATTCGGAAAAGCGACAGAAGGCGGTCAGCCGACCATCCACTTGTATCCGTCATCATGGCTGCGCGACGGCGTTGATAAAGAGACGGAACCTGAATCAGGGCGTCTTTGCCATGATCGGCGACTGCTGAGGTAAAGAGGGGCCAAGCCGTTTGGAGGTCGCACGGCACAAGCACGCTAAGCGCAGCGTACCAGAGTGGGTTACACGGCCGTTTCGCCACGACCTCGCGAGCAACGCGCACTGCATCATTGGTCGCATGACGAGACAAAATCGGCAGCAGCGCCGCCCGTGAGAGTTCGTTCGCATTGGGGTTCCCAATGATCTCTATAACCGCCTTGACCAGACCCTCCGTCCAATAGTCCGCGGAGATGTTGTCAGCACCGATCATGTGTTCAGAACCGTTGCGTACCTCGCGTTCGATAGCGTCGATCAGGACCTGCTCAGTGGCGCGCGAATCGGCGTCGCTGCAGGCCGCGAGCGTTGCATCAGTGTTCTCCAGGGACACGATGAACATCGACGGCAACCATTTGCCGATCAACGTTGTGTCCAGGGCGAAGGATGGTCGCCGATCATTAACCAGCTTTCGAAAGCACCAGGCTTCGTACAAGATGGAGCCAGGAAATGAAGAACCGTCTGGAATCGGCGTCGGCTCGCATGTAGCCAGGGCACGCTCGCATAGGCTCAGGACCTGGGACTGGACGGATGGCGGCAGGTCGGTCCACTTCCCGTCAATGTTGTGTGGGCGTTCCTGATCGTTGCCAAAGCAAATCCACGACAACTGCCACATCTTCTGTTGGAGGCCAATCTTGTCGGTAGTGAGCAGTTTTTCCACCACCTGTTGAATGCCAAGCCGTTTTCTCGGTTCTCTCACAGCAGTCTCTTCCTGCCACTTCCGTTGCGCGCGTAGCGACTCTCTGCGGTTTCGGCGAAACTCAACAAGTCGTTCTGGGCAGCGGGAGTCCACGAATCGTTTGGCGCGGCGTCTTAGAGACGGCGGTGTCGCTCGCGAAAACGCTATGATAAGGAAGTCATTCCACACCTGTTCATCTGTTTCTCCCAGCTTTGGTAGTCGCGGGATGAACCACTCGATGTCATCGGCCTGCATGAGCCAACGCAACTCACGGCGATATGCCCTCGCGCCTTTATGATCAGTGGCTTCCATTTCTCGGACATATAGCTCGCGTCTTAGCGCAGTGCATTTCGCGAAAGCGGCTGCAAAGTGTATTTGGCCGAGGAACTCATGCTCCTCGCTATGCCTCAGGTCCGCCAAGGGAACGAGCAATCTCAAATCAGACTCATTGGGTGGCTCCTGCGTCAACAGACACTCGATGGCGCGGATGAGCAGTTCATTCCGCCGCCGCTCGCTCCGACGGCGGATGGGCCGGTCGGTAGTGCATGGTGGATTGTGTTGTCCCAGCCATCGTGAAATGTAATCCCTGGCTGCGGCAACAGTCATGCGCTCTGTCAGGTAGTGAGCCAATACGGCTGTGCTGTCAATTACGTCGCCGTCCGGTTCGGGCGCATACTCAACCGCCTCCGTGAGCGTCCAAAGGTCATCTTCCACATAACGCTTAATTATCGTGGAGACGATCTTCTTCTCGCCAACTGTGCCTGGTTGCGCCCGTTTCACGAACGGTGCTAACTCACCGAATTCTTGGGGCGTACAGAGTCGGTACATTAAAACAAGTGCGGAATACCGTAGACTCTCGTCCTCCTTCGCGTCTTCAACAATGGCCTTGGCAACTGAAAGCGGCTCGCGTGACTCGGTCTCCAAGGCAATCTGAATAAGGAGACTTCGCCGTCCCGCCGATCTCGACGAGTCGCTGAGGCGTTCAGCGAGCACCTCGCCAATGCCCCGAACACGTAATCGTCTTAAGCTGTCATGGCCCCAAAGGCTGAGCTCCCATGGCGACCTTTCTGCGATGGCTTCGAGTCGGCACAGAATGTCCTCCACCTGACCCAGTGTCAGGGCTGTAAGGTCGCACAGGGGCGGCATACCGCCATTAGCTGTCTGCAACCAGTCCCTAACCTCGGGGCGGCCAATCTTTGCCAAGAGGCTGAGTACTGTCCAATGATGCCGACTCAGAGACGAGTCCACGCCGGTCAGAAGCGATTTAACTCGGCCGAGGCTGAATTCCTTCAGCCCAAATGCGCACATCCATTCCTGAATGTTCTTTTGAGCGAATTTGCCCCTCGAGAACATCGCTGTGCGAATTGCCTCCCGTGCGGCAACGACAGTTGGCTCGCCATGTCGGGAGTCGCTCTTGCACAACTGGCCGACATCCAGGGCGGATGTCATTGATGGCGCATCGTCGAGCCGATCATAATCAGAGAAGGTAAGGACAACAGCAATGCGGGCGGCTGCCCCAAACAACTGGTCTACTTGGCACCGCGAAAGTCTCTTTCTTGCCTGAGCGGTGGATTTTTCTTCCAATAGGCTACAGAGAACGCCCTTCCAGATGCTTTCTTCCGATAGCTCCTGAGCGTCTTTGTGTTTTGCGATGTACTTGAGAGCCGCAGGAATGCTGCAAACGCTTTCGAGTCTCCTATCGCGGATAACTGAAAGCACGGCGTCGAAGTCTCGCTCGCCCACAATGCGGCTGGCATTGTCACGGTCCAGCGGCATTAGCACGACGTCATGGACGCCCGTGCCATATAGATCGCGAAGAGAGTCGACGAAGCTCTGAGGAATCTCCGTTTCGCGACCAAGGACTACTAGCCTGAGACGTTGGCGGGCCGCGTCGTCGAGCGTTGCTAGAAGATCTAGAATTAGGGTGGACACGTTTGTGTGGACGAGCTCACCTTCGTCGAGTGAGTCGATTATCCAACACGCGTTGGCTTGGCTGGCACGCCATTCGTTCCACGCCTCCGGTTCAACAGGACGCCCTTGCGTGTGAATCTCGAGCGGCGAGTGCCATACGTATTCACCGAGAGAGAGCCGTAATTGCTGGTTCCTAATTGCCTTTGAAAGGTAGGTCTTTCCCATCCAAGGACGGCCGCGAATCAAAACTGCGGGAGCCCTCAGGACTTCTTCGATTCCCAGTAGGCTAGGCGACGGAACGACGAAGCCATACTCATCCTGCTCGACCTTGGCCGGCAGGGCTGCGTGGAAGGACTGGAATCGGCGCGTAATTCCTGATTCGGAGACGGATGGCGATTCATCCATTTCACGCCCTCCTGTCAAAAAGCCGCGTTCGTTAGATTTAGGCTCGAAGACCTTGCCCACTTGAACAGAGTTGCGCATCGTGGCAGACTTCACACAACAGCCAACGGCCTGCAGCATATCAAAGACCTGGGGGTTCGAGAAGGTTGTTGCCGCCCTTCTGCCGCGGTACCGAAAGGGGCGTTTTTTGGTGTGGCGAGAACCGCTGGGCGATGCCCAGGGCTGGAGGAACGGTGCCCCTTCGGGGCGGATGGGCGGCGAGGATTTCCGACGCGGCGGGGAGTTACGCGGGGCTGGAGTAAAATGACGCGGTCGCAGGCGGGACGCCTGCACCACATAAGGACTCGGTTGCGGGTGGTAGGCCGGCGACACGCGGCCGGCTCACGCCGACGCCGGCAATTCGTAGCCTTTGCGATCGGGGCGGTCGATCTCGCCATCGGCGTCGGGTTTCGCACGCGACGCGCCCCACCATGAACTTGCGACCTTGACCCACGCCAGCACTGCGGATGGTGCGTCTTGTCACTTGCCGGGCTGGCTGAGGAAAAGGAACGTGCCCTTCTTATTGCTGACGATCACGTCGGGGATCTTGTCGCCGTTCAGGTCGACGGCGGTCACTTGGGTGCCGACGCCCGAGTTGTCGTCGATCTGGTGCGGAACGAACTCGGCTCCGCCCTTGGCGTCACGCTGCAGCTCAAACCAGTAGAGCACGGCCGGCGCGTTGGGCTCGACGTCGCCGGTCGGCCCGTGGGCCCAAAAACGCTTGCCTGTCACAAAACCTCGCAGGCCGTTGCCGCGAAGGTCCGCCAGGTCCAGCGCATGCGGCTCGCTAAATCGCAGAGCAGGCGACGTCACGTCCGGCTTTGGCGGCAAGATCACATGCTGTTGCCAGCCAATCTCGCCCTTCTCGTCACGGGTCTGTTTGTACCACAGCAGCCCATACCCGTGGCAATTCCAAGCCGTGACGACGTCGTTCAGGCCATCGCCGTCCACGTCGTACACAAGGATCTGCGCCCCCAATTCGGCGAAGCGGAAGGGGTGCTTGATCCACGGCTGGCCCGGCTTGCTATCGGCCGGCTGTTCCCACCAGCAGTTGGCCTCGACGATGTCCACGCGACCGTCGCCGTTGATGTCGCCATAGCCGTCGCCGTGGGTGAACTTCTGATAGTCCCCCTTCGGCGAGATCGCGTGGAACTTCCATGCCTCGTTCGGCTTCGCCGGGTCCCAGGTGGCGTAGCCCAGATAACCGTCGATGTTGTAAATCAGTTCTGGCCGCCCGTCGCCGTTGACGTCGCCCCAGCTCGGCGACTCGTTCCCTACGTTTTTCGCCGCCAAGTGCTGCTTCCAATGCCCCGCCTTGCCGGCTGGGTTCTCGTACCAGCAAGTGTCAGCGCCGGGAAAACCGATGTAGAGGATATCGGGCCACCCATCGCCGTTGAAATCGGCGACGAACGTCATGAAGTTGTCCGAGTATTCTTTGGGATCGAAGCTCTTCGCCGGCCGGACCTCGTGCCGCTTCGTAAAATCTGGCGCCTCGTACCAGTACGGGCCGGCCACGACGTCCGGCTTCCCGTCTCGATTGAAGTCGCCGTAGTAAGCCCCCTCGGCGACGAATTTGTCACTCAAGACAAGCTTTTTGAAGCTCGGGGCCGGCTGGCCCGCTAGACACGCGACACAGCCGAAGACAGCGACGATAGCCAGCAGGGCAGACTTCTTCATGCGTTTCTCCTCGACATCGAGAGCAACCGTCGGTTGGCGTCCGCTGACGCCTTCGACCCGGACCAATTTTCGTTCCCAGATTCTACCGATACTCCCGCACTCGCCGCCCAATCGCTTCGCCCAGGGCGTCGCGAACGCTGGGAATCGTAATCCGGTCGAATACTTGCTGAAAGAACCCGGCAACGATCATACGAACCGCCTCTTTCCGGGTCAACCCACGGCACCGGGCGTAGAACACCTGCTCGTCGTCCACCCGGCCAGCCGTTGCACCGTGCGAGCACTTCACATCATCGGCCAAAATCTCCAGCCCGGGAATTGAATCCGCCCGCGCGTCCTCCGAGAGAATCAAATTGTCATCGCGTTGATACCCATCGGTCTTTTGGGCCTCGCGGTCCACGCGAATCATCCCCCGCCAGACTAGCCGCGACTTGTCCTGAAGCGCGCCCTTGTAGAGCAAATCGCTGGTGCAGTGCGGGGCCTGATGATGTTGCAGTGTGTGATACGAAAGGTGCTGCCGCCCCTCGGTGAACATGACGCCGTTGACCTGCGTCTGCGCGCCCGGGCCAACCAGAGCCACCTGCTGATTCACCTTGGCCAGCCGGCTTCCCAGCGCGCCGATGGTCCACTGGAGCGACGCGTCCTGCCCAACCATCGCTCGTTGGTGGGCGAAATGCCACACCCCGGCACCCCAGTTCTGCAGGTTCACGTAGCGAAGCTTCGCTCTGGGGCCAATGAAGATCTCAATGGCCCCGCAATGCAGCCCTGGAGCCGCAGCGGCAGGTTGCCCACCTGCCCCATCGTCGTGTGCCGGCTCCGCCAGTTCCATGCTGGCTGTCTCCCCGAGCACGGTTGCCTCGGCGTCCTCTTCAAGCACGACGAGCGTATGTCCCAGGTCGACGCCGTCGGGCGCGAGCCGCGAGAGCATGTAAAGCGGTCGCATGATCCTCACGCCTCGCGGCACGTACAAGAGCATTCCGCCCGACCAGCACGCCGCGTGCAACGCCGCGAACTTGTCAGCTTGAAAATCGACGGCCGCGAACAACGTCGACCGGAGTCGCTCGCCATGCTCGGCCAGCAGCCGATCGAGGCTGCCGAACAACACGCCCTG
>JAJFUI010000147.1 GCA_021372555.1 Planctomycetaceae bacterium
GGAGCGGCGCGTCGCGTCGCTCTGGCCGGCGCCTGACCAGGCGATCTGCTGCCTCTCGGTCCGCAGCGGCTTCGATCTGCTGTTGGAGACACTCGCCCTGCCACGTGGCAGCGAAGTGCTTGTCTCGGCGATCACCATTCCAGACATGGTGCGGATCATCGAGGAACGTGGGCTGGTTCCGGTGCCCGTCGAGTTGGTGCCGACGAAAATGGCCCCCGACATGGAGCACTGGAAGGCGGCGGTCACGCCAGCCACAAAGGCCATCCTCATTGCCCACCTTTTCGGCGGCCAGGTGAAGATGGAGCCGGTTCTTGAGTTCGCCCGCGAGCATGGCTTGCTGGTGATCGAGGATTGCGCCCAAGCGTTCGCCGGCACATCGTTCCAGGGCCACAAAGAGGCCGTCGCCAGCATGTTCAGCTTCGGCGTGATCAAGAGCAGCACGGCGTTGGGCGGGGCCGTGCTCCAGGTGCGGGATCGCCAACTGCTGCAGCGGATGCGCGAACGGCAGGCTGCATGGCCGACGCAAAGTCGTTGGCGCTATCTCAAGCGACTGGCTAAGTATGCGACGTTCAAACAACTGACGCGCCGACCAATCTGCGGGGCGATTGCGTGGTGCTGCCGAGCGTTGGGGAAAGATTACGACCGCTGGATCAACGGCGCGGCGCGAGGCTTCCCCGGCGCGGACTTCTTCCGGCAGATTCGCCACCGCCCGAGCAGCCCGCTGCTCACGGTGCTCGCGCGGCGGTTCGAGAGCTATAGCACCCGTCGGTGGGAGAGACATTCGGAAAAGGGACGAAGCCTGACCAGGACGCTGTTGGGCCGCGGCATTTCGTCTCCTGGCTCGGCGATGTCGCCAAACACGTATTGGGTCTTTCCCGTGACGGTGGATGAGCCGAGGCGACTCATGACCGAATTGGCCCTGGCCGGCTTCGACGCTACGCAAGGGCAAAGCATGTGCGTCGTGCAGCCGCCCGCGGACCGGCCGGGGCTCAAGGCCACCGCTGCAGAGGATCTGCTCGCGCGGCTGGTGTTTCTGCCGTTCTATCCCGAGATGCCTCCGGCCGAGTGCGAGCGGATGGCGACGGTCGTATCGGCGGGCAAGCCGGAACGATCGCTGGGCGCCAGCCGGGAAGAGGTCCGGGTCCCTGCCGGCCAAGCTGGCATTGCTGCGAGGCCCTAGCTTCAGCTTTCTGCGCATCTTTTAATGGCGGCCGGCCCGATCAATGGGCTTTCGCCGCCTCGCGATGGGAAATCCCCATTTTCTCTTGCGCAGTCGCCAGAGTTTTGCCAGCTGGGACGTCGAGCGAGAAAGTCGCAGCGGTTTAAGCCGTTGTGACCGGGCGACGTGCGACAAGCGGCAGGCCCGGCAGCCGTGACAGGACCGGCTCACCCGCTATGACCGTACAAAGTTTCTAAAGTCATACGTCACCTAGGATCGAAGTAAACCAACGGAGCTTTGCTCCGCGATGGATCTCCACAAGGGCCATCGAGGTCGGCGAGCTCTGCAGGGGGGAACCTGCCATGAAGGCCGCAAAGCCTTGGCCGTACGCCATTTGTCTCTCCACGGCGTCGCGGTTTGCTCGTCCCACCTCTGTCGGTTCGACGGTTCGCCGGAGAATTTGTGCCGAGAGTCGGAGTAAATGGAGATAGGTTGGCTAGTTGATGCCTTCCCTATTTTACGGATTTTCTCTGGCTTCCGGTTACCGTGATTGCCGATGTAGTAAGTACGGCGCGGGTCAGAAGGAGCTGAGCCACAGCCAACAGAGCGAGGAGAACTGAAGCCCCGACCCAGAAACCAGCGGAGTCCGAACCTGTTCCCAACTGGGAAGGATCGTGACGAAGGAGACCGCCGGTTCCCAGGGGCCAGAGAGCGCTCGGTAGGACGTCCGTCCGCCGAGATCCAGTCCAAACTAACGCGATTATATATCGGAGAGCCTGCGATGAAGGTCTTCACAACTGGTCAGGTGGCCAAAATTTGTAAGGTGGCCCCGCGCACCGTCAGCAAGTGGTTCGATTCGGGTCGCCTGAAGGGATACCGCATCCCCGGGTCACAGGACCGGCGGATCCCCCGCGAATATTTGATCAGGTTCCTCAAAGAGCACGGCATGCCCTTGGGAGACTTGGAAGACGAGGCGATGGCCAAGGTGCTCATCGTCGCCCAGGACCAGGTCCTGATCGAGAACCTCAAGCGGGAACTGCCGCTCGAGCACTCGTTCAAGGCTGCGGTGGCCGCCAGCGGTTTCGACGCCGGCATCCAGGCCGAGAGCTTCCACCCTGACTGCATCATCGTCGACTTCTCGATCGGCCGGACCGAGGCGTTGCAGATTTGCCAAAACCTGCGCCGCAACAACGAGTTCTCGGAAGTGATTTTGATCGCCTTGTTGCCGGACGACGGCAGCTCGCTGAGCTTCGATCGGTCGGCCATCAACGAGACGTTCAAGAAGCCGTTTGACTCGGCGTTGTTGGCCGAGCGGCTCCGCACGCTGATTGGCGCGAAGAAGGAACTAGTTTAGGCCCTCGGGCCTTTACGTCGCCACCCGCATGGCGACCGATATGAATCGCCGATTCACTTAACCCCGTCGCGGATTGACCCCCGCGACGGGATAATTTTTTCTTGGAGTGTAACTCGCCCGTTTAGCGGCCGAACGCACGTCGGCCAGAAATCCGGGGGACATCGCGGCATTGTGCGCGTCGCCCGCTCGCGTTGCCGCCCGACGGACGGCAAGCTAGAATTTTTGGTATGAGCGATCTCGTGGCGTCCGCTAAAATCGACAAGACCGCTGTGACGGTGACTTCGCTTGGCGAGGAGGCCAGCGACCGCGCGTATTGGCTCTCGAAGCCCCCGGACGAACGCATCGAAGCGATGGAGCTGATGCGGCAGATCAACTATGGCTACGATCCGGCTACCGCCCGACTTGAGCGAGTTCTTACAGTTGTTGAACTCGGGGAGCAGTGACCTTGCTCCTAGCGCGTGCCGACCGATTCGTTGAAGACAGACAATTGAACAGGAGGAAACAGAGTTAACAGAGAAAAAGGTCGCTCGTCTCGTCCTCCGTTCCCTCTGTTCCCTCCTGTTCAAAATCGTGTTGAGCGAAGGCTATCGCAGCAGCCGGGCTTCGGCCCAGTCGGCGTGGTCGCTCGAACGGTCGCCGGCGTCGTGGACGAGCAGTTCGAGGGTCTTAGCGCCGGTCACATCGACATCGACCCAGGCGGCACGATCGCCGCGGGTCATCATGCCCGACTGCCACCGGCTGACGCCATCCACCCGCACCTCGAACGTCACGGTGGGGCTGGCGTTGGCGTCGCCGCCGGTGAAGCTCTGGAATCGTCGGTATTTGCCACCCAACGAGTAGACAATCTTCGACGGGGCGTGGGTGCCCAGTCCGCGCGGGTAAAGCTTGCCGCCGATGACCATCGGCTTTTCCCAGACGCCGCGGTTCTTCTGCAGCGTGCCCCAGCCCTGCGTGACCGAGACCGGCTCCAGCGTATCGAGGAATACGCCGTCAATATGCTCCGTCGGGCGATCGGCCGGGACGGCCTCCGCGGGAAGCGACGCAGCATCGGTAGGCAGTAGCAGGGCGGCGCCTTCGAGCGAGATCGACTCCGGCTGCGGCAACGCGTTCGGGTAGTCGGAGCCGCTGCCAGGCTTCGAGGCCAACACCCAGACCGACACTCGCGTGCAATCATCGCCCACGAACTCTTCGAGCGAAAGTCGGTTATCGCCGTGGGCTAGCGGGGCGCGCAGGAACGTCCAGAATTCAGGGTGCGGAAGCCCGGTCGCGCTCCAGCCGGCCTCCGACAGCAACTCCTCAGTTCTTACCTGCTGTCCGCTGACCATCAGTCGGCCAACCGCGGACGGAGACGTTTTCTTTCCTTCGCAG
>JAJFUI010000150.1 GCA_021372555.1 Planctomycetaceae bacterium
CAGGGCGGTGCCGCGGTCGTAGCCGGCGCCGCCAAACTCACGCAGCCAGAGAAGACTTCCGCTAGAGGTGTATTTCGCCACGAAGACGTCGTTCTGCCCCTCACTGTTTCTATTCATGTGGCCGGGACCTGGATCGAAATCTACGATGCCTCCGAATGATCCGGTCAAATAAATGTTGCCATCGGCGTCCGTCGCGATCCCGTTGGCGAAGGTGTTTTGGCCGGTCGCGCCCAGGTTGAAGGCGGACCCGAACGCCGGCGCGGCGCCGACAACCCCCGCGTTGACTGTCACTTCGCTGTGGTTTTCGCCATCGCCAACGATGATTGGCGTGTCGAGGTCGCCTTCGACAGGCGAGCGGAGCTCGACGGGGAGGTGGTCCGTGTAGCCGTCGGCGCGGACGTCGCTCACGATCGCGCCATCGTTGACGACTTTCTGGGTAAAGGTATAGCCGGTCGGCACGCGCACCTGGGCTTGCAAGTAGGTCGAGTCCGGAAGGTTGCTTAGTTGGTACCGACCATCGGCGTCGGTAATGGCAACGCCAAGCACACCGCCTGAGTATTGCGTCCAAGGCTCGGCCGGTGGATTGTTGATAAGCTCGATCACCGCGCCGGCGATGCCCGGTTCGCCGACGTCGCGGATGCCGTTGGCGTTCGCGTCATTCCACACGACGCCGCTTACACCGACCGACAAAAGCGAGCGGACTTCCAGCGGCTCGATTCGAAGCGAGCGGCGGGAGCGTGCGGCCGACGAGGCGCCTCCGACCGAAAGAAAACCCGACCGACAAGACCGGCTTGTGTTTCGTTGACGGCGAACCAGACGCGAGATGAGTGACACGACTGTTCCCCTTGATTGTGAAAAATCGTCCGCGTGCGCAAATGTCGTCGACCAGCGAGGGGACCGAAAAGATGGAAGGCCCGCCTTAACGTTGATCCCTACTAGAGCAAGGCCGCCGTCAGCCCGCGGTGTCACGCTTCGCGGGCAGATCATGCACGATTTCTCCGCGACGAGCCTAATTCGATAGTAACAAACAGGGCCCCAAATTTCAACGCGCGGGTGTCGACTTTCACCCCAAAAGCGGGCACACCAAATCCGGCATACGTAGCCGCCTCGCCACTTGCGACGACATGCCGGCGCGGTTAGGATGCTGGAAACCATTGGCCCCCCCGCCTAGTGAACTTCTTTCACACAAAGGAGCCGAAATATGGCCGCCAGAACAATCGGCACGACCGGTTTGCGCTCGATTGTGGTTCTCCTAGCCTTTGGAGCGTCGCTCGTCGTGTCCACTTCAGACACCGACGCGGCCGAGCGAACAGAGGCCTCGCAACGCGACACGATCGTCGTTCACGCCGATCAAGACGCCCAGACGATCAACCGAAACATCTACGGCCATTTCTCGGAACACTTGGGCCGGTGCATCTATGAGGGCTTTTGGGTGGGACCCGATAGCCACATTCCCAACACCCGCGGCATTCGCAACGATGTGGTCGCGGCCATGCGAAAGATCAAGCCGCCGGTGCTTCGCTGGCCGGGCGGATGCTTCGCCGACGAGTACCATTGGCGCGACGGCATCGGTCCGCGCGAGCACCGACCGTCGATGGTCAACAACAACTGGGGCGGCGTCACCGAAAACAACCACTTCGGCACCCACGAGTTCTTCGACCTCTGCGACCAGTTAGGTTGCGAGCCGTACATCTGCGGAAACGTCGGCAGCGGGACCGTCCAGGAAATGCAGCAGTGGATCGAGTACATCACGCAGGCCGGCCACAGCCCGATGGCCGATCTTCGCCGCGCAAACGGCCGGCAGCAGCCGTGGAAGCTGACCTACTTCGGCGTCGGCAACGAGTGTTGGGGCTGCGGCGGCAACATGACGCCCGAGTATTACGCCGATCAGTATCGCCGTTACTCCACCTTTGTACGCAGCAGCTCTCCGGTCTTTAAGATCGCCTGCGGTCCCTGCGCGGACGACTATCACTGGACCGAGGTGCTGATGCGCCAATGCGGCGGCAATATGGATGGGCTGTCTCTGCACTATTACTGCGGCACGGGCAACAAGAGCCGGTCGGCTACCAGGTTCGACGAGGATGATTGGTTCCACCTACTTCAGCGGGCGTTGCGGATGGAAGAGCTGGTTGCGAAGCACGCCTCGGTCATGGACAAGCACGACCCGCAGAAGCGAGTTGCGCTGGTGGTTGACGAGTGGGGGACGTGGCACGACGTCGAACCAGGCACCAATCCCGGCTTCCTCTATCAACAGAACACCCTGCGCGACGCCCTGGTGGCCGCTGTCTCGCTCAACATCCTCAATCGCCACTGCGACCGAGTACGCATGGCCAACATCGCCCAGGCGGTCAACGTCCTGCAGTCGATGATCCTTACCGACAAAGAAAAGATGATCGTCACGCCGACATACCACGTCTTCGAGATGTATGCCGTCCATCAGGACGCCGCGTTGCTGCCCACCGATGTCAATTGCGCCGATTATCGGTTCGGCTCGGAAAAGATCCCTGGGATCAGCGTTTCTGCATCTCGCGACAAGGCCGGTAAGATCCACGTCACGCTCTGTAACCTCAGTACGACTCGTTCGACTGATGCGACCTGTCAATTGCGCGGAATCAAGCCGCGGCGAGTGAGCGGACGCGTCTTGACCTCGCCGCAAATGACGGATCACAACACGTTTAGCGACCCAGAGAAGGTGAAGCCGGCGTCATTCGACGGCTCACAAGTCACCGGCGCCGGATTCCGCGTCAGTCTGCCAGCCAAATCGGTCGTCGTGTTGGAGGTTGAGTAGGCGACGCCGCGGCTCTCGTGGCAGATCAATCCGTCAGTCTTTGTCTTCCAGCTTCAGCGACTCGGGCGGGTTGAAGAGCCCGTCGTGCTGTGTCTGCGACAAGCGAATCAGCAGTAGCTTTTGCTCCAACCGGCCTTCGCTTTGGGTGAAGAAGTGGTGGCCGAGGCTGCCCGCGCGATTTGGCAGGCATGTGAGCACAAGCATTGCTCCAGGCGCCAGGTCGGCCGTCAGCGTCATGTCTTCATAGACTTGTTTGGCGCGGCCGGTTTCCAATCGCAACATTCCCTGACCGCCGACCCAGCGTTGCCGCGGCTCGCCGTGATGCAATTCCGGCACAAGTTCCAGCCGCACGCGACCGTCCGGCTGAGGAAACGACTTGGCCGCGAATAGCCCCTGGGCGTCCGTGTAGGTCTGGCCCGAGAGTTGTCCCGCCGTGTGGACAAGCACCGGCAGTTGGGGATAGATGCTCGACGCCAGGATTTCGCTTCGTTGGCCGGCGCGAAGCTGGAGGTGCCGCCGTGTGACGCGCGGCTCGGCGTCCATCTGCTCAACTTTCGCTCCTTCGGTCTGCTGGGTGGGCGCCGGCTTATCGGCCAGCTCAAGCAGCTTCGACAGCTCCTCCGGCATTTCGTTCCCCAGCAGTCCGGCGCGAAAACCGTTGCGCGTCAATCGCTGCCGCAGCTCCGGCGCTAGCGGCTGCTCGTCAATCTGGTCCCACAGCTTTCCGTTCACCGCGGCATCGCCGAACGGCACGCGAACGAAGAACATTTCCAGCACGACGCTGTCCGACGACAGTTGCGGCGACGCCAGCGGCGACTTCGTCGTCTTGGAAAGCGGCGCACAGCCGGCAATCGCCAGCAGTGCCAGCAGCAGAACCGCTTTTCGCAGGGCAGACCCCATAGATGCTCGCGGGAAATTGGCGCGCAGACCGGCCCACATTGGGCGGCACAGAATAGTCACCCGCAAGCCAGCCGTCAAGGGCGGTCAAGCCTCGACGTCCTCCTCCCGCATCCACTCGGGCACCAGTTGCACGCGCCCGCTCCGGTCGATGACCGCCAGCGTGGTAAGACCGGTGGCCAGTAGCTCTTGATCGCGGAAAAGCTCGTAGCGGTGCTCGATCTTCGCCGTGGTCACGCGAACGATCGTCGTCCGCAGCCGTAGCACATCGTCGTACCGCGCGGGCCGTCGGAAGCGGCACTCGGCCTTGACTACCACGATCAGCAGTCCGTCGGCCTCCATTTGGCGGTAGTTTCCCCCGGCGGCGCGCAGCAGTTCGGTGCGGCCTATCTCAAAATACGTGAAATAGTTCGCATGGTGCAGAAAACCCATTGCGTCCGTTTCCTGATACCGGACCCGAAGTTCGATCTCATGCTGTCGCAGTGTACCCATCGCTTCGCAAGCTTTCCCTGGGCCGAAAACGCCCATTATATTTAGAGCATGTGTCGCTTCCCAAGCACCCTCTTGGGGTGTATAGTTGACTAACACGCCCGCGACACTTCCGGAGCCCTCCACATGGCGTTCGATCAATCCGCAGGCACCGACTACGCCACCATGCGGGGGCGCAATTATCCGTCGATCCGGCAGTTTACGGTTTTTCTGGAAAACAGGGTAGGGAAGCTGCTCGAAGTGATTCGGCGGTTCGAGGGGAGCCGGGTGCGGATCGTGGCCCTCTCGATCAGCGACACCGCCGAGTGCGCCTTTGTGCGGTTCCTGCTCAGCCATCCCGAACAGGGTCGCGAGGTTTTGGAGCGGGCGGGCTTGGCCATCGTCGAAAGCGACCTGATCGGCGTCGAACTGCCGGTCGGCCACCAAGCGCTCCTCGACGTATGCACCGCGCTCTTGCAGGCCGAGGTGAATATCATCCAAGCCTATCCGCTGCTCGTCCGCCCGCGTGGGCAAGCTGCGGTGGCGCTGATGGTCGATAACATCGAGATCGCCCAGGAGACGTTGGCGGCCAAAGGCTTTTCGATGATTACCGAAGGCGATCTGCAGGAAGACATGTAGGGGCAATCGAGCAAAGCCCCACCACAATAGCGAATGCGTTTTCGCCGTCAAACGACCGTCTGTCCCGAGGGTTGGTACTACCTGGCGATTCTGGCTGTCGTCTTTGGCGGGGCCGTATTCAAAGACGTCAACCTTCTGTTGATCTTGGCCGGCATGCTGCTTGGCCCGGTGCTGCTCAACTGGCAGCTCGTTCGCGCGACGCTTCGTGGCCTGCGTCTCGAGCGAAAACTGCCCCCGTCGATTGGCGCCGGAGATGTACTCTCCGTTGCGCTGACGTTGACCAACGCCCGGCGCCGGCTGGCCAGTTGGGCCGTCGTGGCTGAAGAAGAGATTCGCCGCGAATCTGACGCCGCGTCCAACGGGCATCATCCGCAATCTCCGTTGCGACCGCACGTGCTGTTTCCACACGTTCAGGCCGGGCAAGCCTGCAAAGGCAGTTACCGCGGCAAGCTATCGCGACGCGGTCGCTATCGCATTGGACCGGCGAAGCTCTCTACCCGCTTCCCGTTCGGACTCCTATCGCGGACCCTGACCATCGAGGACTCCCAGACGCTGACGGTCTTACCCCGGCTCGGTCGACTGACGGACGGCTGGACGGCCAGGCGGCTCGACGCCTTTGCCGGCACGGATCGTCGCCGTCGGCAACCAGGGCCGGAAGGGGACTTCTACGGTGTCCGCGAATGGAGGCCCGGCGATGGTCACCGCCTCATCCACTGGCGCAGCTCCGCTCGGCTCGGCAAACTTGTGGTTCGGCAGCTCGAACGGCCACGGAGCCGTGACGTGGCCGTCGTACTGGACCTTTGGCAGCCGGAACAAGCAACAGCCGAGCAACTCCGCAACGTCGAACACGTCGTTAGCTTCGCCGCCACGGTTCTGACCGATGCGTGCCGCAAGGGCGGAAGCAACGTCTATCTGGGCCTTTCGAACACCGAGACGGAGTGCGTTGGCGGAGCGACATCCCCTGCGATTCTGCAAGGACTGATGGAGCGTCTCGCACTGGTCGAAGCGCGTTCCGACGACGCGTTGCCATCGCTGCTGGCCCGGACCTTGCGACGAGTCGTCGCCGAAACAGAGATCGTTTTGGTCAGCACTCGACCGACCGACCTGACCGACCCGTCGCGGTTCGCGGCGTTGCACGCTCAGCCAGGGTTTCCGGAACGGCTCCGCAGGATTCGACGCATCGATGCCTCCAGCGAGCAACTGGAGCAGTACTTTCAAGTGGAACTGCCCTAGGACGAGCTATGCCGCTGGAACGCCTGCTTCAAATCAACATGGCCGCCCTCGCTTCGCTAGGCGCGTTGCTGCTCGGCATGGGCGCACGTAGCGAAGGCCCGCCGCTCGTGGTCATCGTCGCGACGGCACTTTCGGTGTGGCTTACCGACGTCACCGGTCGTTTCGCCATTGGTCGCCGGGTGTCCCACGTCCTAATGCTCGTGGCGGCCGCCGTCGCGATGCAAAACCTGCTCTGGGTCCGCAACGAATTACAGGCCCTCAACTTCGCCTGGCTGGTCATCTTCATCCAGTTGACGCTCTTCTTCCAGCGCAAGGATGGGCGAGCCTACTGGTTGCTCGTTCTGCTGAGCCTCCTGCAGGTGGTCATCGCCACGCTGTTCAGCCAAGGCATATGGTTCGGTCTGCTGCTGGGCCTCTATATGCTCGTCGGTTTTTCGGCGATGACGCTGCTGTTGCTCTACCGCCAATGGGAGCGATTTGCTCGAGACTGCAATGACGGCCGGCCTCTAGAGTCGGCCATGGATGGCATGTTTACAAGCCATCCGGGCGAAGGCCGTGATGCAGCGGTCGGCCCGTCCCTGTTTCGCCGACTTGGCATCATGGGGGTTCAAACGCTCGCCTTGACGCTCGTATTGTTCTTCGCATTGCCGCGATTCGGGCAGTTTTCATGGGGACGTGCCGCCGTCAGCTCGCAACCGCTCGTTGGCTTCTCCGACGAAGTGCGGCTCGGTGAGCTTGCTCCCATCATCGAAAGCCGCGAAGAGGTAATGCGTCTGCGGTTCGAGACGCATCCCGATGCCAAGCCGCTGACCGTTCGCGGCGATATCTACCTGCAGGGCGCGTTGCTGGTCGACTACGCCCACGGGCAGTGGCAGGCGGGCGTGGCCAGCTCGCGACTCGGCTCGGCTTATCTGCTGCCCGACCGCTCGCAACCATCCGGCATCGTACGACAAAGAATTGTGATCGAGGGCATGGACCACGATCACCTGTTCTTTGTCGCGCCGTATCTCGCGGTCGAATCGAACGCTGCCGTCGAAATCGACAATGCCCATGAGCGGCTTCGACGCCACTGGCATTTCCGCGATAGGCGATTCGAATACACGCTCGGCACCACCGCGATCGTCGACGGCCAGCAAAGGCCGCTGAGCCGCGTCCTGCCCGAGTGCAAGGACGTGACCCCTGGCACGAAAGCCAAGCCTGACAACCTGCCGAATCTCACCGCGCTGGCCACGCGTTGGATCAAGGAGTCGCGTCTGCCGGAGCAGGACCGAGTCGGCCGAGCGCGCTACTTGGAGCGGCAACTCTCTCGATCCGATCTCTTCCGATACAGCCTGACCGGCGTGGAACGTGACACGTCGATCGACCCCATCGAAGACTTCGTCACCCGACACCCGCAAGGC
>JAJFUI010000176.1 GCA_021372555.1 Planctomycetaceae bacterium
CGTGGAAATCGATCGTCCATGGTCGCAACGCCGCGGTCAACACAGAGTACGCCTCGTCGAATCGATCGCGATCCCGCCAATCGAAATCTTGCGGCAGCAGCGCGTCCTCCGGCGCATTGTAGCCCAACAGGTAGAGCAGTGTGTGGGCCATGTCTGCCTGAAAGCCCAGCGTCTGTGGCCGATCGACCATTTCCAGCAGTTCAAGCATGCGGCGCCAACTGTGCATGCCGCCCCAGCAGATTTCCCCTTCGGCAGCGAGTCGCTCGCCGTGCCCCTCGGCGATGTTGCAGGCCTCGCGGAACGTTTCGGCGATTCGCCGCTGGTTGACCTTGGGGTCTTCCGCCCACGGCCTAACACCGCAGGCCGAGTCGATCCGCACCGCGCCGTTGGGTCGGACGCTCAACTCGCGGAGCCGCTCGGCGATGCGGCAGGCCTTTTCTACCTGAGTCAAGAACCGCTGCCGTTCCTTGGCATCGCCCATGGCCGAGCCGCCGCCGGTCGGCGGCCACACCGGCGCGACGACGGTGCCGATCTCCAAGTCCCGCGCCCGGACCTTGTCGGCCAGTCGCCGCAGCTCTCCATCGTCCGAGTCGATACTGACGTGCGGCTCGTACAGGAACAGGTCAATGCCATCGAACCGGACGCCATCCACTTCGGCGGCCGCGGTTAGATCGAGCATCTTGTCCAGCCCAATCGCCGGTTCCCCCCCCTGCCCTTTGCCGACGACGCCCGGCCAAGCAGCGTTGTGAAGTTTGGGATAGTTGTTGTTTACCTCCCCTCGCCCGCTTGCGGGAGAGGGGCCGGGGGTGAGGGCGGCACCCAACTGTTCTTGTGTCATGAGTCTTTCGTCCCGCGTTTTGGCGGATCAATCTCCAGTCTTTTCAGCTCGGTTTCCAATTGCTCGATGGTCGGTAGGCTGGACTTCAGTTCTCGAGGCAAGGCCGTGGTCAGACGGTATTGCGAAACCCCGATCGCCTTACGTGTGTCACGCAGCGCGTATTCCACCGTCACCTTATCTCGGGCCTTGCAGAGAATGATTCCGATGCTCGACCTGTCGTCAGCGTGGCGAAGCCGGTCGTCGATAGCGGACAGGTAGAAGTTCATCTTGCCGGCGAACTCCGGCTTGAACTCCTCGACCTTCAGTTCGATCGCCACGAACGCCCGGAGCGTCAGGTGGTAGAACAACAAGTCGATGTAATAGTCCTTTTCATCGACTTCCAAGTGATACTGACTGCCCACGAAGGCGAAGCCAACACCGAGTTCCAGCATGAAGTTTCGCAGGTGCTGAATCAGTCCGCGTTCCAGCTCCCGTTCCCGGGCGTCGTCGGTCAGCGTGAGGAAGTCGAATACGTAAGGATCCTTGAGAATCTGCTGGGCCAGGTCGGACTCGGCCGGCGGCAGCGTTTCGTGAAAATTGGTGATCGCTTTGCCTTCGCGGCCATACAAGTCCAGTTCGATCTGATGCACCAGCACGGCCCGCGACCAGCCGTGTTGGACGACCTTTTCGGCGTACCAGAGGCGTTGCTTCGCGTCGCGGAGTTTTTCTAGCAGGACAACGTTGTGGCCCCAGGGAATCGCCACGGCCGCCTGCGGCGGACTGAGAGCGGCTGGCTGGTTTGACAATTGTCCCGCACGTTGTGGGACAATTTCAGAACCGAATTGTCCCACAGGCTGTGGCACAATTGTAAGTCCTTGCCCGTAAGCAAGATAGAACGCCCGCATGCGGTGGACATTGGTCCGTGAGAAGCCGGCCAGTCCGGGAAACGCCTGTTGAAGGTCGGCTGCGAGGCGGTCGATAACCTTCGCCCCCCAGCCTTCTCGATCCTGCCGCTCAACGATCTCTCGGCCGATGTCCCAGTAAAGCTGGATCAGTTCGCGACTGGCCGCAGTGGCCGCACGGACCTGTGCCCGTTGGATGCGGCTCCTAATGTCGGCCAGCAGTTCGGCGTAGCTGGATGGCAAGGTCAAGTGCGATTCCGACACAAGTTGCGTTTTGTGTCGTTGCACAGTCGGACTTATCTTCTTTCTCATTCCGCAAGTGCCTCCCACGTTTTAGTGGACGCCGCGGGGATCGCTAAGAACTCCTCACCCTATGAAAACATTTCCCTTTCAATCAACTTCATGCATCGGTTGGTATAGAACAAATCGGGTTGTTGGAGTCTCGGTCGACATCGAATTTCAAAGTCGGGGTCCTTTGGGTTCTCGGAATCGAAAAGAACCAGCCCGATGCCGAACACGAGGCATAGGCCGTCAAGTCGAGCAATCTCATCGCTTGGCGCCTTGTTCGATATCACCAGGTAGACTCTGTGACTAAAGAGGCAGTACGCGCACGCTTGGCCGAAGGCGGTCACAAGTTGCGAGGTGTCTGGCTTGATTTCCGCCGAAATGATTTCCACAGGAGCCTGAATGATGTCGCTCTTCATCGATTCCCGTTTACCGATCACATCGGGCGTGCCCCACCTGTCGCGAAATCGACAGCCACCGAGCGGAATCGCTTTGGTGCATTCTTCCGTTTCTTTTACGAGCCACTCGGCGAACGGCTTGTAGAACTCTTCCTCTTTGACTCTCTCCGGTTGCTTCCGAACAAGCTCTTCTTTGAGTTGGTCTGTCCCCGGCTCCCGGTACTTTGTAAGCCGAAACAGCCCTCTCGCAGGCTTATAGACACGATCGCAGCAATTTTCTTGGAGATACCGAACCGTACCGTGAGCCGTGTTGATCTTAAACATAGGATCTGACTCGGCAACACGGCGGACCAAGTCCGAGTAGCGAACTCCTTCCGGGTTTGAACCTAAAATCTCAAACGCCTTGTCGATCATCCGTTTGCGGACCGTGCCCATCGCCAACTCCTCGCGTATGAAATGTCTTCGTTGCCCGTTAATTGCAAGCTCAATCAGTCCTTCTTCCGATGCTCCCCAATCTCCGGCATGTTCTTATGTACCGCCGGGCCGAAATAGCGCAGCCCAACCAGCGGCTCCCCGCCAGTGTTGACGATCTCGATGCCGGTTGTGGCCGCTTCGTGCGTGATGAACACCTCGTCCCAGGGCTCTTCGCCGTAGTGAATCATCACCGGCGATTGAATCGTTAGCTTGCCCATCCGTCCGCAGCCCTGGACCGTGATCCAACCGCTTGCACCCGGGTCCTTGAGTACGCACTTCGCGCCAGGCATCACCGTCAACTCCTTGGCCGACACCAGTTGCTCGCCGTCAAAGCGGCCGTAGTCGATCCAGCGGTCGGCGTAGCCGGGGCCGGATTTCTCCTTGTCCACGATCGGCTCGACGTAGTTGTGCTGGACGAAATACGGATCGACGTTCTTCTCCCAATCAAGCTGCTCGACGATGAAGTCCAAGTCGCGGTGCTTGTCCTTCGGCACGTCTTTCACCAGCAGGTCCCACGGCACCTCGCGACCCTCGACCAGCGACTGGTACATGCCGAAAACGTCGGAACCCCACTGCGGCTCATA
>JAJFUI010000178.1 GCA_021372555.1 Planctomycetaceae bacterium
TCGAACTCGACCGGCAAACGGACGTCTTGCGTTTCGGTCGTGAGATAGGCCAGCCCGAACCGCAGGGCGTCGGCCCCGAACTTCTCGATCACGTCGAGCGGATCGACGCCGTTCCCCTTCGATTTCGACATGCCCTCGCCGAAGCCGTCGAGGATTTTCGGATGGATGTAGACCTCGTGGAAGGGGACCTCGCCGACGTTGTGCAGCCCGGTCAGCACCATCCGCGCCACCCAGAGCGTGATGATGTCGCGACTGGTGATAAGCACGTTGGTCGGATAGTAGTATTTCAGCTCTTCGGTTTGTTCCGGCCAGCCGAGCGTCGAGTGGGGCCAGAGGGCGGAGCTGAACCAAGTGTCGAGAACGTCTTGCTCCCGGACCAAGTCGTGGTCGGGGATGGCATTGGCTTCGAGGTCGCCCTGCTCCGCGCAGATCAACCACTGATTGCGCCCTTCATCGCGTTGCCAAGTCACGTCGCCACGGCCGGCAAACGCGCGTTTCAGCTCGGCTTCTGTGGCCGTCTTGCAGTACCAGACCGGAATCTGATGTCCCCACCAAAGTTGCCGACCGATGGGCCAGTCGCGCTTTTCGCTGAGCCAATCGAGATAACCCCGGGTGTAACGCTCGGGAATGATTTTCACACGGCCGGAGGTGACGGCGTCCATGGCCGACTGGGCCAGTTCGTCCATCTTGACGAACCACTGGTCCATCAGCATCGGCTCGATCGGCGTTTTCGAGCGATCGCTGTGGGCCAGGTCGATCTCGCGATCCTCGATTTCCACGACCAACTCGGCCGCTTCCAGATCGGCGACGACCGCGGCGCGAGCCTTCTTCACTACCAGCCCGCGATACTTTTCGGGCACATTGTCATTGAGCGTGCCATCGGGATTGAGAATGTTGATCGCGCCGATTTCCGGGTGCCGCTGCCAGACATCGTGGTCGTTCTGGTCGTGCGCGGGCGTAATCTTCACGCAGCCGGAGCCGAGCCCGGGCTGCGCCCACTGATCGGCAATGAGCGGAATCCGCCGGCCGGTCAGCGGCAGTTCGAGCTTGACGCCGCGTTGGGCCATGTCGCGAAGTGTTTCGAGTTGCGGCAGCATTTCTTGTCGGCGACGCTGGAGTTCATCAAGCTGCTTTTCGAGGTCGGGCTTCTCCTTCGACGGCGCATCGGCCAGGCGGGCGCGGAGTTCCTTCTCTGCCTCGGCCAGCGCGGCGGCCGGATCCGGGTGGACGGCCACGGCCGTATCGCCGAGCATCGTCTCGGGCCGGGTGGTGGCGATGGTGACGTGCGTTGGCTCGCCGGGCTTGGGATCGACGACGGGATAGCGGAAGTGCCAGAAATGGCCCTTGACCGGCTCGTGGAAGACCTCGTCGTCGCTGACGGCCGTTTGCAGGAAGGTGTCCCAGTTGACCAGCCGCTTGCCGCGATAGATTTTTCCTTCCTTAAACAGCGTGAAAAAGGTCTCGCGGACCGCCCGGGCGCAGACGTCATCGAGCGTGAAACGGGTGCGTTGCCAGTCGCAGCTACAGCCCATCTGCTTCAACTGGCCGATGATGCGTGCCTGATAGGCATCTTTCCACTTCCAAATGCGATCGACGAGTCCCTGGCGGCCAAGTTCGTGCCGGCTCAGCTTTTCCTCGGCTAACAACCGCCGCTCGACCACTGCCTGGGTGGCGATGCCGGCGTGGTCGACGCCGGGCAGCCAAAGCGTCTCGAACCCCTGCATCCGTTTCTGGCGAATGAGGATGTCCTGGAGCGTGTTGTTCAGGGCGTGGCCCAGGTGCAGCGCGCCGGTCACGTTTGGCGGCGGGATCACGATCGTATAGGGCCGCTTTGCCGCGTTCGGCTCGCTATGAAAATATCCCTGCGATTCCCAGAACGAATACCATCGCTCCTGGGCGGCAGCATGGTCGTATTGCTTGGGAAGTTCGGCGGGCGTGGAGTCGGTGGACATGGGGGGCAGAAATGGTCAGTGGCCCGTGGTGAGCGGCCAGTGGTAAGAAATCATCAAAACCCAGGCGGCGTGAGTCGGGAGAATGGTCCACGATAGGCAGCAGACATGGGCGCAGACGGCGACTGATCGCCGCAACCTCCAACTTGTACACAAAATGGCGGGCGAAGGCAACCGCAACGCCGGGTTGCAACCGCTTGGGCGGTGCGGGGTTGATGCCAGACTACGGCCTGTGCCCCGGCGACCAGGAGCTGCCTCGTTGCGCCAAAGCAGGCACCTGCGGTGGTATGATCCCCCGCCTTGACACTTGGCCGAGCCTCCTCAACAATAGGGCATTCGCTAATAGAGTAAAAGGAGCGCGAAGAAATCCCATGATTGTTACCACAAAGCAGCTATTCGCCCACGCCTATGGCCGGTATGCCGTCGGGGCGTACAACATCAATAATCTCGAACAGACGGTCGGCCTGTTCCGCGGCAACTTGGGCAAGTCGAAATCGAACGAAGAGCCAGCCAATCCGGCCGTCAGCGCTCCGTTTATCCTGCAAATTTCCCGCGGGGCTCGTGGCTACAGCGACAAGCGGTTCCTGGAGGCCATGATTCGCGCGGCCGACGCCATCTTTCCCGAGGTGGTCTTTGCGGTGCATCTCGATCACGGGACCGAAGAGGTCTGCTACGATTGCATCGAGAGCGGTTTCTACAGTTCCGTGATGATCGACGCCTCGCATGAGCCGTTCGAGAAGAACATCGAAATTGTTCGCCGCGTCGTGGACCGCGCCCACGCGAAGGGGATCGTGGTCGAGGCCGAGCTGGGCCAGCTTGGCGGCGTCGAAGAGGATGTCGTCGGCAGCGTATGCCTGACCGATCCCTCCCAGGCAGCGGAATTCATCGAGAAGTCTGGCTGCGATTCGCTGGCCGTGGCGATCGGCACGTCGCACGGCGCGTACAAGTTCGCCGGTAAGCAGGGCTTGCACTTGGACGTGCTCGAAAAGATTCAAAAGGCGGTGCCGAAGCAGTTTCCGCTGGTGATGCACGGATCGAGCAGCGTGCCGAAGGAGTGGGTCGACCGGATCAACAACGCCGGTGGCAAGATGAAGCAGACCAGCGGCGTGCAGGAAGAGCAATACCTCCCGGCAGCCAAGTTGGGCGTCTGCAAGGTGAACATCGACACCGATGGGCGGTTGGTCTGGTGCGCCATTCACCGCGAGGCGTTCCGCGACGATCCGGCCAATTTCGATCTGCGTCCGATCGGAAAAGTCTTCATGGCCGCCTATGCCGACTACATCGTTCACAAGAACACGATGCTCGGTTCGGCGGGCCAGTTGGAGGTGGTGCGGAAGACCCTGAAGAAGTAACCGCTTCCCGGGCAACAGATGCCGCGGAGACGCGGAGCACCGCCATTCCTCCGTGTCTCCGTGGTAAACTGGCTTCCAGGGGAACTCCCTTGTCCGAGCATATCGCTGCACCGACCGATGCGTCCCAGCAGCCGCCGTCCGACGATGCGGCCATGACCGACAGCCAGCTTGCCGAGGCCAAACGCTATGGCCATCTCGAACTGGCGTGCACGCTGGCGGACCGAGCGCTCGATGTCGCGTATCTGGCGGTTGCCGCCTTCCTGCTCGCACGACCGATCGACGCGTGGCTGCAAGGCCATTCGCTGCTAGGCCGGAGCATGTCGCTTCGCCTTGCGGTCCTGTTTCTCATCGTCATGGGGCTCCACGTCGCGGTTTCGTTCCCGCTCTCTTTCTTATCCGGCCACGTCCTGGAGCACCGCTTCGGGCTGAGCCGGCAGACGTTCGGCGCCTGGCTGTGGCGCTACGCGAAACGAAATGTGCTGGCCGTCGGTCTGATGCTCGTGCTTCTGCTGGGATTGTACTGGATGATCTGGATCGTCGGCCCGCTCTGGTGGCTGGTCGCCGCGGCGGCGTTCTTCCTCGTGACGATTCTGCTCGGCCAACTCGCGCCCGTGCTGATTCTGCCGCTTTTTTACCGGATTGAGAAACTCGATGCCCCCGAGTTGACGGACCGGCTCTCGCGGCTCGCCCAGGGTGTCGGCCTCTCGATCGAGGGCGTTTACCGCATGGACCTGAGCGCCGAAACGGTCAAGGCGAACGCGATGCTCGCCGGCCTGGGCCGAACCCGCCGCGTGCTCTTGGGCGACACGCTCCTCAGCGGCTTCAAGCCGGAAGAGATTGAAGTGGTTTTTGCTCATGAAGTCGGCCACCACGTCCACCGCCATATCCGCACCATGATCGTGATCGGCGTGTTCTACAGCGCCGCGGGCTTCTGGCTATGCGATCGGCTGCTGCAATGGTGGAGCGGTGGCCAACTCGATTACGCCAAACTGCCAATCTATACGCTGCCGTTCCTGATGCTCGTTTTGACGCTCTTCAGCATGTTGCTCGAACCACTGCAGAACGCCGTAAGTCGACGGTTCGAACGCCAAGCCGACCGCTATGCCCTGGAGCGCACGGGCCTGAAAGCTGCCTACCTTTCCGCCTTTCGCAAGCTCGCCAAGCTGAACAAGGACGATCCTGATCCTCACTGGCTTGACGTCCTCCTCTTCCACACCCACCCGCCAGTCAGCGAGCGGCTCGCAATGGCGGAGAAGTTCGCGGAAAAGGCTCGGTAGGGTGTAAAAGGCACCGGTCGCGTTGCTCCCGGGCTGGAATAATCCTGAAAACGCGGGCAGAATCAAGATACAGGACGTTTACAGAAACACCGCAGAAACGACCGACCCAGAGACGCCGTTATGAGCACCGAGCTTGCCCCAAATGAACAGACGTATGCCCTCGATGGACAAACCGCGTGCGAACCTGCCACATGGTATCGCTGGATGGTGCTGGTAATTATCAGCCTGGCAATGTGCGGCAACTACTACGTCTACGACACGATTTCGCCGCTGGCGAAAGTGTTGAAGGAGCAGTTGGGGCTGACCGACAACAACATCGGCTTGTTGAATGCCATCTACAGCATCCCGAACGTCTTCATGGTTCTCATCGGCGGCATGATCATCGACCGCATCGGCACCCGGCGGGCCACGCTCCTTTTCGGGGCGCTATGCACCCTGGGGGCGATCCTGACCGCGGCGACCGGCATCTTCGCGGTAATGGTCAGCGGACGTCTCATTTTCGGCCTTGGCGCTGAATCTCTGATCGTGGCCGTCACCGCCGCATTGGCCAAGTGGTTCCGCGGCAAGGAACTATCGTTCGCCTTTGGACTGAACCTGACCATCGCGCGGCTGGGCTCTTTTGCCGCCCTGAACTCGCCACGGTGGGCCGGTTGGGCGTATGGGTATTGGCGTTGGCCTTTGTTGATCGCTGCGGGCGTCGGAACGCTTTGCGTCGTCGGCCCAGTAATCTACGTCCTCATGGAGCGAGACGCCAATCGTCGCTATCACTTAGGCGCGGAAGGCGCAACCGACAAGGTCGTCTGGCGTGACCTGTTCAGTTTTGGACGCTCGTACTGGTATGTCGTGGCCCTGTGCGTGACCTTTTATTCCGCCATCTTCCCATTCCAAACCTTCGCCGTCGAGTTCTTCATGGACGGGCATGGCGTATCGCACGAAGACGCCGGCACGCTTTCGAGCCTGCTGACGTTGTTCGCGATGATCTGCACACCCCTGTTCGGCCTGCTAGTGGACCGCGTGGGCCATCGAGCAACCTTGATGTGCTTCGGCTCGCTGCTGCTCGTGCCAGTGTACATGATCATGGCCTATACCAGCGTTCCTCCGCTGGTGCCCATGCTGCTGATGGGAGTGGCTTTCTCGCTGATTCCCGCGGTCATGTGGCCCTCGGTAGCCTACCTTGTGGAACAGCCGCGGCTGGGTACGGCGTTGGGCTTGATGACGATGATCCAGAACGTCGGGCTGGCCGGCTACAATATCCTGATCGGCTGGGCCAACGATCACTGGGGAGCCAGCGCAGCCAATCCAGCGGGCTATCGGCCCGGAATGTGGATGTTCTCTGTGCTTGGACTGCTGGCCCTGCTCTTTGCCTGGTTGCTACGCCGGGCCGAGACCGGGCCCAACGCCCACGGACTGGAGACGATCACCGCAAAGTGATCGAAGACGTTCCCTGGCACACGCATACCGGTGTCGCCCCGCGGGGGCTAAGCCACTGTCGGCCCGAGTCGTTGCGTGCAAATCGAAAGTCAGCGCACAGCTTGCGCCCGATCGAGGTCGCAGAAGCGGTCCTGCACCGCTTGCACAGTCATCTCCTGCTGCCGCAGCGCTTCCATCGCTCCCAGTGCGGCCAGGGCTCCCTCCAACGTCGTGATGCACGGAATCCCATGAGCGACGGCCGCCGCGCGGATGTGCCCTTCGTCCGTTCGGGCGCCCTTGCCGCTTGGGGTATTGATGATCAAGTGCAGCTTGCCGTTAATCATGTAGTCGAGCACGTTCGGGTGACCCTGACGCAGTTTCATCACCGTCTGCACGTCGATCCGCGCCGCGTGAAGCCGCGCGGCAGTGCCTCGCGTGGCGATCAGTTCGAAGCCCATTCGCTCCAGACGCCGCCCCAGCTCCACCACATGCTCCTTCGCCCGTTCGGCCACGCTGACAAACACAATTCCCCGCTCCGGCAGCACGGTGCCGGCCGCCACCTGGCTCTTGGCGAAGGCGATTGGAAAACTCTCGCTGACGCCCATCACCTCGCCAGTCGATTTCATTTCCGGCCCCAGCACCACGTCGATGCCGGCGAACTTGGCGAATGGGAAAACGGCCTCTTTGACCGAAAACTGCCGCGGAATCGGCTCCTCGAAATATCCCTGCTCGGCCAAAGTGACGCCAGCCATTACCTTCGCCGCCGCCTTGGCCAGCGGCATCCCTGTCGCCTTGGAGACGAACGGCACGGTGCGGCTCGCCCGCGGATTGACCTCTAGCACATAAACGTTCCGACGCCCGTCCTCACGCTTGACGGCGTACTGAATATTCATCAGCCCGCGAACCTGGAGTCGTCGGGCAAGAGCCTCCGTCGCCTTCCGAATCTCGTCCCTCACCTCCATCGGTAAGCTGTACGGCGGGATCGCGCAGGCAGAGTCGCCGGAATGGACCCCGGCCTCCTCGATGTGTTCCATAATGCCGGCCACGATCACCCGGTCGCCGTCGGCAATCGCGTCGACGTCCACCTCGATGGCGTCTTCG
>JAJFUI010000191.1 GCA_021372555.1 Planctomycetaceae bacterium
CGGCCGAAATAGGTGTCTTCGCCATACCGCTTGTGGCTGTCCGAATGCAGGATACGGTCTTTGATGTACCCATCCGTCAAAAGCATGTACTGCCGCGCGGAGAAAAGCTGCTGCCCCGGCGTCTCCGTATGGTCGATTTCCTCGAAATGCTGAACAAACGCTCCGGTCTTCTCGATGCCTAGGATCAGGAGGTCTTGGCCTGTGCTCGCCTGCACCTTCAGGTTGAGCCGCTTGAGTTCCTTGCCGATTGCGGCGCTCAGCCAAGCTGGCGGGCCGAATGCCGCAAGTGGGCCGTCAATGAAAAAGGCCAGGGACGTAAGGCGTTGCAGAAGGTTCCGCCGCTCGAAGCAACGGAGAAAATGGACGACGAGCAGTCGTTCCATGACCTGCATTACCAGTCCGAAGGCTTCGCCGTTCGTTCCAATGTCTCGGAACCGCTCGTGGATGCGGAGTGCATCGGTTGAATAGACGGGCCGGCCACAGGTTGGGCAGGTTGTACAGCCAGGTCCGACGGTAAACTCGGCGGTGCAGTCGTGTGACTCCTTGTACGGACAACTCTGAGGATTCGCCGTGGGCTTGAACGTGAGCATCGCCTCATAGGTCGAAAGCAGGTTCGTCCGGTCGTCTTCGTCGATGACGATGTCGGTGAAGAGGTCGTATAGCTCCTCGCGGAAAGACGCCTGAGCGGAGTTCTGTCTTCGTGTAACCACGTTGCTGCCCGGCAGCGCCGCATCGACGCTCGCCGCCTGCTCGGTCTTGCGGAACTCGGCCGGATCGACAGGTCGCCGGACATCAAGCTCCCCAATAAGGTTCAGATCAAGCAGGACGCTTGCCGCGGTGCAATAGCCGACTTTCGCGCCTGGATACCCATTCTTCACATCCACCTCGGCGTAGCTGCCATCGATGGCGAGGATCAATCGAGGTAGCGTTGGCGTCTGTGGCGGCGCTTCAACAGGTTTCGGAGTATGCGCGGCCTGTGCCACCTCCAAGAGCTTGGACCGAGCAAGGAGGCTTGTGACCCTCTGGCATTCAGAGATGCGATGCAGAGGACGGTATGTCGCGTACTCGCCGTCGTATGGCATCTCAGACCTTCTGAGCTTTCGAGGGTGGGGCGATAAGGAAGCGGTCCACCTGCACGGGTATGACATACGGATTCGACAGCGTTTTGACGCGAATGAAACCCTTGTCCTGAGCGCGGAGAATACTGCCCTCGAAGTCCGCGAAGTCATAGAACTTGCGGATTTCACGCGTCTCGTCGGTGTTGTTGAGGTGGCCGATGAACCAGTTTGCAGTGTTCCGCAAGATATTCTGCTGTATGGAGCTTACCTCCTGGGTGGCGTAGACCAAGCCGATATGATACTTGGCTCCCTCCTTCGCTGTCCGGACCCAGATGTCTTGGAAGTCAAGCTCCCGCGAGGAGGGCAGAATGTTGTGAGCCTCCTCGACATAGACAAGAATCTCCGGCGGTTGTTGGGCGGACCGGAAACGCTGCTGGTTCCGCTCAAAAATCACTCTCATCACCCGATCCGCAGCCGCCTTGTTTATTTCCGGGTTGCCGCTCGACTGATCCACGATTACGAGGCGTCCCTGCTTCAGATGTTCATAGATGTCGTTAGCGTAATCGGAGCTTGTGTCTGGCGTATGCTGCTCGACGACGCGGCCAACCAGTTTAGAGCCATTCGGGTAAGCGAACATCTCCAAGACTTTCATGAAGTCGTCGTCTGCCCAAGAACCAGAACTGCTTGTCGTGACATACTGGGCGTCAAATGTACCCCAACTCGATTTCCCATCCCTGATGTAATCGCGCAGTATTCTGCACGCCTGAGCTACCTCGGCCCACGTCGGCGAGGGCTTCGCCAGGATTGCCGCACACACCATATAGTCGGCGGGCGACTTACCGACGTTGTTCTGACCATCAGACTGGATTGCAGCAATCAGTTCCCTTTTAAACAGGCCTCGCGTTTGGGGAGTCAATTTGGCAGGTGGCCGAAGGCCGGCCTTGTAAAGGAGTGCTCGATACGCTAGAACTCGTCGGTTGTATCGGGTTGAGGCCGATCGGTCGTTTGCGTCAGGCGGATCAAAGATTACATCGCGGAAACTACTGACGAATATCGTCTTCTGGTCGGACAGGGCGTCGTTGATGATCTCCTTCCCAATCTGGAGGTTGTCGTCAAGGTAAAAGTTAAGCAGCATCAGTTGACGATGTGGGTCGTTCGGGTGCGTCAGGATGCCGTAGGTAACCACGTCCGCCTGCAACTGCTGGTGCCGAGCCACTGGTCCGCATTTCCAGACGTTCTTGATTGCTTCCGCATTCAGTCCGCCACCGCCGGAGTCCTGCTCGTTCTCGTTCGCGTATTCACCATTCGGGTCGAAGACAATCTGGCCAATACGAATCGGTTCTTGGCTCCACCTAAGGGCGAAGATAGACTTCAAGACGATCTTGGTCGTGTTCGACTTCCCCGTGCGAGTCATGCCGAAGAGAGCGGTTTTCTGGCCGAGGAGGTCGGTTGGCGTAATCTGAACGGGCACGCCATCAATTCCCTGGAATAGTCTGTGGCTCGAAGCATAGCGAACTTGCCCAACGGGAACGCGGCCGTCCTGTTCTGATACAAACAGACGGGGATCGCGAAAGTTGACGATCGCTTCCAGTACCCTGCCACGTGGCTTGAAGACTTTCAGCCCGCGGTTCGGGTAGTAGTTGCTGAGATCCGAGCCGAAGAAGAGGCGGAAGGCGGGGGAGCTTTCGGAGTCAGTGTTGACCATGTAGTAGGTTCCAAGCACTCGACAGCGGACACCGGCGTAGCTGAGCAGGTTGTGTGTCGTCGGGTCCATCACGGCCCGATCATCCCAGTGGCGAGCCACTTCGCCGCTGACACGCTGGGCTGTCTCCACACGAACTCGCAACGCTTCGTCCGCGTTCGGAAGGTTGGCCTTGTCGAGTACGCGAAGCAGCACAATGGAGGCATCTTCCTGTCGCACGTCGGCCACGTCTCCAGGGCCGATACGCGTGGCAATCAGAAAGGAAAGCGCGGGAATGCCGCCGACTCGCTGCCGGTGGAAGTCGTGTATTTGGACGAGGGCTTCGTCGTATCCGAGTGAGTAGACTTCTCCGACGTAAGCGTTGTCCTCAACGAGCGATGTTAACACTCGACTGGCCGCTCGCAGCGGCTCGCTCAACTCCGGTTCGTTCAGCCTCCCGGCCAGGTTTGACACGATGCCAGCCATGCTTCTCCCCTTCTAAGAATCGAGCGGCGCGGCCCTCGCCATCTCGTTGCCCAACTTGGAGTCATCCGGTCGGTCTACGCCATTGCCAGTTTCTTTGGCCGGATGGGAGCCCCCTGAACTCGCTGGTGAGCTTAGCAGTTAACCGTTTGCCATGCAAGACCATGCGAAGAGTTCGCGTTCTCGGTGCCAGGATTTTATCTGGTCGCCGGTGCCACTGGCGTCCCGCCAGTGTTCTTTCGAAATGGGCTTGCACGTCGTCCTTCCAGGCAGGCTCCGTCGGGCAAATCCCCTCTCAGTCTCAGGAGGTGAGGGCTGCAAGCTCATCGCGGCTCATGGCAATGGGAGGCGGCCGGTGCCTCCGCGGTTTGCCGGGAAAGGGAGGCACTGGCAAAATGCCAGTGGCACACGACGCCATCGCCGTAGTTAGTCCCGGCACGTTGACCAAGCACTACGTTCCCTCACGCCGCCCGGGGTTCTCCGATTCCTGGCCGCCTCGGGAGCGGTTGGCCAGAGACGCGGGGACGCGGTGTTTCGCAAGGTGCGAGCGAGGCGTCAGCCGGCGAGGTTTCGGCGGGATTCCAACCGCGGATCTGCCAGC
>JAJFUI010000204.1 GCA_021372555.1 Planctomycetaceae bacterium
GAGTTCACCGGACGCGTCGAGGTCGTCGACATGATGCGGCAGTTCGAGCTGACGATGCCAGGCGCATTGGCGGTCTCCGAGCATCTTCCCGTGTGGGCGGAGTTCAGCGCCTTCGAACGCATTCTGCGCTGACGCGTCCGCCTGACGTGGCCCAATTCTTTCTCTTGAAACTGCTCCCCCGCGTGCTAGAGTAAGAGCCATCACGACGCGGGTATCCGCAGCGCCTGAAATCAGGCAGCCAAAAGAGCCCGTCGCTGGAATTCTTCCGGCGGCGGGCTCCTTTTTTTGCGCGCCGTCCCGCCAGCCCTCACCCTAACCCTCTCCCGAAGGCAGAGGGGACGAAGAGCCAACGATGATCGCACCGGAAATTGTGGCCGACATCCGTCGCCTGCTCGAAGAGGACCGTTACAGCCAGCGGCAGATTGCTCGAATGCTCGGTGTGTCGCGCGGCTCGGTCTGCGCCATCGCCTCGGGCCGCCGGCCTGACTACGAGTCGTTGCCGAAGCCGGTGGATGATCTGCTGGAGCCAGCCGGCCCGCCGGAACGCTGTCCAACGTGTGGCGCGATGGTCTACATGCCGTGCGTGTTATGCCATCTGCAAAACGAGCTGAGCAGGCGGCCCCGCTCTATGTCCGCGAAGCGACATTGTGACGCGCCGCGATTGGTCGAGTTGGAGCTGCGCCCCGAGCATCGTCTTCGTTATGAACAGGTCCGCGAGGCGAGACGGTCCGCGATCGCTCGTTGGTGCGGCAGTTGTACTGCCGCGCCGGGGGAGTCGCTCGTTGGTGCGGCAGCTAAACTGCCGCACCCCGGGAGGGATGGCAGTGCAACTGCCACCCCAACGAAGCACAACTGCCATCCCAACAAAGCGCGACTGAAATAGTACAGCTTCCATCCCAACAAAGTCCAGTTTCCATCCCGAAAAAGTCTGTCACGTCTCGACCCAAGACTTCCATGAGTGAACAGCCTCGAAATATCGTTTCCTATTCCCTCGCACGACACGAAATCCGCGATGGCGATCTGCTGCTCTTTCGGCCTCGCGACTGGTACACGCGACTCATCGCCGTGGCGGGTCGCTCCGAATACGTGCATGCCGCGATGGCGGCGTGGTGGAACCAGCGGCTGATGAACGTGGAAATGACTAGCGGCGGCGGCCGGGCGCAGCTTCTCTCGAACATCGTCGAACGTTGGCCCGGCGCGATCGATGTCTACCGTGCCAACGCCACCCATCGCCGATTCTCGCGGGAAGCGGCCGTTCGCGCCATGATCGGCATCACCGGCAAGAAGTATGGCTGGTGGAATCTGCTTCGCGCCGCGTGCGGCCACCTTCCGTTGGTACGGCTGCTGCTTTCGCCCGACTGCAACGACACCGAGAACACGCCGCGATGTCCGCCGTTCTGTTCCGAGGCCGTGGCCATGGCCTGTCGCCGAGCCGGCGTCGATCCCGTGCCGAATCTGCCTGACCGGTTGACCGAGCCGGCCGACCTGAGCCGCAGCCCGTTCTATGCGTACCGCTTCACGCTGATTTGGGAAGCCCAAGCCGAATTGTCTGACCAGGCCTCACTCCTTGAGAAAATGACACACACCACCGGATAGGGCCGAGTCGTACGGCCGATCAGCAGCTTTTCAACGGAGCGTCTGACATGCAGACCCACAAGATTGATTTCTCCTGTAGGTGCGGTCGTCGCCTCACGGCGGTGATCGCCGACAAGCCGTCTTCCATTCGCTTTCTCGACCATGGGCGGCGAATGTCCGGCAATCGGTGCCCGACCGCCGGCTGTGCACACGACTACAGCCGGCTTACGGCGGAGGAGTTCAAGGAACATGCGTTTTTCGGCTATTGATTGTTAACGGGGACACCCACAACTCGCTTCCGGCTCTTGACCACTCTTAGGAGACATGCCATGCGACGATTCGTGCTAAGTGTTGTGCTGTTCGCCTTGTTCACGGCGACAGCGGCGGCCCAACCGCTGCTTTACGATTTCTACGCCGACTGGTGCGGACCGTGCCAATCGATGACCGCGACGGTTGACCAACTGATTGCCGAAGGCTATGCCGTCCAGCGGGTGAACGTGGATCGGCAGCCGGAGCTTGCCTCGCAATTTGGCGTTCAAACGGTTCCTTGCTTCATCTGGGTCGAATCCGGTATCGAAGTGGACCGCATGGCTGGCGTCGTATCCACTGAGAGACTGAAGCTGCGTGTCAGGCCAGGGGTCGTCGAAAAGGAGCGGCTCACAATCAAGGCGACGCCGCGGCCGGCCTGGCGCTATGAACGCCCGGACGGGAACCGAGCCGCAGTCGTTCGCATTTTCTGCGAAGAACGTGGGGCAGCTTGGCAGCCTGCGGCCGCGGGCGGTCGCTCGATCGGGAGCGGTACGCTGGTGTCGTGGAACGGCCGCATCGTGGTCCTCACCGCCCGCCACGTGGTTGGTAATGCCGCCAAAATCACCGTTGCTCCTTTCACGGGCAGAACGCACAAGGCGAAAATTCTCAAAACTGATCCAACCTGGGATTGCGCCGTCCTGGAATTGATGGGGAACCCGGTTGGAGTGCCCGTCGCCGAAGTCGAGCTTGGCCCCAAAGCTGCCCAAGAGGACGGCGACAAGCTCGAATCGTGCGGCTACGGGCCGGATGGAAAGCTGGCGGTCAACAGTGGGCTGTTCCTCGGCTATCGCCGTTCGACCGCCGCGCCTCGTGGCCCGGACGATTGGATGGTCATCTCCGGTCATGCGCGCCCAGGCGACAGCGGCGGCCCCGTCTTCAACGCCCGCGGTCGCGTGGTCGGCGTCCTCTGGGGCACCGACGGCCAGGAGGTGGTTTGCGTTCAGGCTGGGCGAATCCACATGGTGTTGGAAGCCGCCGTGCCGGCGCACGCGTATCAGCAGCGATCATGTTCATGTGACGGACGCTGTCCGACGCCACCGATGCCCGAACCGGCGGATGTGGGGCAGGTTGGTAATCTGCCATCGACCGCCGAGCCAGTTGCCAGCCAACAGCCGGCGTTGCCGTGGCGTAGGGAAATCGAGCAACGGGAGCGAGTCACCGCCGGCGCATTGCGCGGCATCGATACCAAGCTAGACGCCATCGCCGCGAGACCGGCGCCAACCTGTCCCTCGCCGCAGGCCGATCCTCGCGTAGATCGGGCGCTCCAACTCGGCCAAGAGGCCAACGCCAAGCTCGACGCCCTGACTGCCGCAATAGCTGAGCAGGAAAAGAAGGCCACGGAGCAGCCCGAAACGCCGCGAGAGCGGATTCACGAGAAGGCGGAGCAAGTCAAGGAGCGGCTCGATGGCGTGTTGGAAAGCCCGTTCGCTCAGCACACGTTCTTCATTGCCTGCGCCGGAGTCGTGGTTTGGATTGCCATCAGCCAGCACCGCAGGGCCGGCACGAAAACGCTTCTGGAGAAAGGCACCGATGCGTTGGCAACCGCCACTGCCGGCACCCCCATTGGTCCTGTCACCAACTTGCTCGACAAGGCCGTGGACAATCTCGGCCTGCGTCTCCGCGACCTCGACACCAAGCTGGACGCGAAACTGCAAGCCGTCCAGCAACAAGTGACGCAAACGGCATTGGCCACACCGGCGCCGAGCCAAGCAACGACCTCCAGTTTGCCATCGGCGCCGATGGCGCAGTAGTCATCCACCATGGTTCCCACGCTCTGCGTGGGAACCCACTTGTTTCGACGTTCCGCGTCCCTGCAAAGGACAAAGAGCGTCGCCCGCGGAGCGCGGGAACGAGGACACCTCGTTGACGGAGATACTGTCATGACCACCACCGACAGCGCCGCCATCGAACGACTCCGCGACGAGCTGCACGGCTACCACGTCGATGTGCAACGCCTCATCCAACGCTGCGAGTCGTGCCGCGCCGACGTTGAGTGCCTGGCGGCCGACGTCTACGGTCTGCCCGGCAACAAGGACGCCAGCCCCGGCTTGGTGGGCGAGGTCGCCGATCTGCGTCGCAGCCGCCGAACGATGCTGCTGGCCCTCCGCGGCGTCTGGGCACTGTTAACCGCCCTGGCCGGCGCTGTAGGGACGGCGCTGATGAAGTCGCTCCTGTAGCCATGTCCAAAAACCTAGAACCTTAGGCCTAACCCGACCATGCAAATCCGGGATCGAGTCGTCGAGTTCCGTCGCATTCGAGCAAGCGAACTGCGGCCGCATCCGCAAAACTGGCGGATGCATCCGCCAGCACAGCAAGACGCATTGCGAGGCGTGCTGGCCGAGATTGGCTATGCCGGGGCATTGCTTGCCCGGCAATTGCCAGACGGGTCGCTTGAGCTCATTGATGGGCATCTTCGCGCCGAGACTACGCCGGATGCGGAAGTGCCCGTACTGGTGCTCGATCTCGATGACCGCGAAGCGGCGAAGCTGCTAGCACTCCACGACCCGCTGGCTGACATGGCCGAGGCGAACCACGACGTGCTTGCTAACTTGCTCGACCACGTTGAAACCGACAACGACGCCATCGCTGCACTCCTCAGCAAGTTGCTCGACCAAGACTGTGGGGCAGGTTGTCAACCTGCCATGCCGGAGCTCGACGACGGTGAGCAGGCCACTGCACCCGACGTGCTGCCGGACGCTTATCAAGTCGTAGTCGACTGCGGCAATGAGTCCGAGCAACGAACCGTCTTCGAGCGACTGACCGGCGAAGGCTATTCCTGCAAGCTGCTGACGCTGTGAACACAGTGACGAAGCTTGAATCGAGAAGCAAACGCCACAACGCGGCCACACACATTCGGCTTTCGGGCTTCAGATTCTTTTCATCATTCGAGCTTTGCCATCAAGCCTCGTCTTCGCCTTCCGCCAATCCACTCGAAACGCTCGTCACCATGCCAGTTACCGTCCAAGTCACCTGCCCCGTGTTCGATTCCTTCCGTGTCCAGCAGGTCGCCGGAATGTTCGACGTTCCGCTGACGCAACGGGCGTCGCAACAATTCTGTGTCGATATTCCCGATTGGCTGCTCAATGAGAAAGCGGAGGCGGAAGCCGCCCCGACAGCCACCTCTTCCCCTTCCACCTCCCGTCTTCCACCTTCGTGGCACGTCGGCCTGATCGTGGGGCCCTCGGGCAGTGGTAAAAGCACCATCGCCCGAGCCATGTTCGGCGACCGTGTCTGGCAGGCCCGTGACTGGCCGGCCGATCGAGCCGTGATCGACGGTCTCGGCGACCGGCCCATCAAGGAAATCACGCGGCTCTTCACCGCCGTCGGCTTCTCTTCGCCGCCGAGTTGGGTCAAGCCCTATCAAGTGCTCAGCACCGGCGAGCAGTTTCGCTGCGACTTGGCGCGAGCGCTGGCAGGAGCACATGACGAAGCAGACGTGCCAAACAACGAAAGATCCGCAATCCGAAGCCAGAACACCGACGCTAGTCATTCGTCATCCGAGCTTTCTCATTTCCCCCTCGTGGTCTTCGACGAATTCACCAGCGTTGTCGACCGCAACGTCGCTCGCGTCGTTTCGGCGGCGGTGGCTAAGGGGATCCGCTCCGGCTCGATTCCGCGACGGCTGGTCGCCGTGACCTGCCACTATGACGTAACCGAGTGGCTAGCGCCCGATTGGGTGATCGACATGGCGACGTCGACCTTTTCACGGAGGTATCTTCAACGACCGCCGATCCAGCTTGAAATCTTTCGTTGCGGCCGCAGTGCGTGGCGACTGTTTGCGCGTCATCACTATTTGAGTGGCGATCTGGCCCAATACGTTCGCTGCTTCGTGGCCCTATGGCAAGGCGAGCCGGTCACATTCTGCGCGACGCTGTCGCTGATCGGCCGCAAGAACCGATGGCGGCTAAGCCGCATCGTCACTCGGCCCGACTACCAAGGCATCGGCATCGGCATGTCCGTCGCCGAAGCGGTCGCCGAACTGCACTTGCAAGACGGCCACCGGGTGAACGTCACCGCCAGCCACCCGGCATTGCTGGCCCATTGCCGCTGCTCGCCGCGGTGGCGGCTGGTAAACGTTCGCAAGACCGGCTCGCGGGACAGCCGCAAGTTCATCCACAACTATCGCGGATCGACCGGCCGGGCCGTGGTGTCGTTCGAGTTCGTGGGGTGAGAGAATGGAGCGAAAAGACGGCAAGGAGCAGAGCAAGGCCCCGCGACTTCAGCCGCGGGGATTGGAGTACTCTCTTGCGAAGAAACGCGGCCGGACGCCGCTGCTCGATGAAGGGAAACAGCGGGAAATCGCGGCGATCATCAGTCTCGGCTGTAGTCAGACCGCAGCCGCCCGGTACGTTGGCTGCGCCCCCTCAACGATCATTCGCACCGCCGAGCGTGATCCGGCCTTCGCCGAACGGCTCGGCCGCGCGAAGTGCAACGCCGAGATGGGGCTGGTCAAGAACATTCGCGATGCCGCCAACAAGGAGCAATATTGGCGAGCCGCCGCCTGGGCGCTCGAGCGGTTCTTCCCCGATGCCTATTCCCAAAATCGCACCAACCTCATCACCGCCGATCAGCTCACGCAGGTTCTCACCGGGTTCGCCGCGATGATTGTCGAAGAGGTGCCTGTCGATCGCTATCGGAAAAGCATCGCCAAAGCGATGGAATCGCTGCTGCAAGGCCTCGGCGAGCACCTTGGCAAGGAAACGCTCGCAAGTCCGTCCGCGATTCCCGCAGTCGTCGATCAAGATAACTCCGCCAAAGCCAGCCGATGAGCCGCACCGATCCTACGACGTTCGACTGGGCCGTGAACCGCGATCAACTGGTGTTCATCGTTCGGACCGTTTGGGTGGAGTTCGCACGCCGCCACGGTTTGGCGCGGCGATCCGCCCGCACCCCTCCCGCGCAGCTTGGGCTTCTCGCTTGGGGCCGGAAATATTTGCCGCAGCATTTTGCCCGTCCGGCATCCGCGATGCACCGCTGGCTGGCCGTCGAATTGGACGCCGCTCGCACCAACCGCGGTGTCAAGCTGAACGTGCTGGGACCGCGTGGCGGAGCGAAGTCGACCATTGGCACTCTCTGCCTCCCGCTCCGCGCGGCCGTGGAAAACTACGAGCCGTACATCTGGATTGTCTCCGACACGAAGCATCAGGCCTGCGGCCATCTCGACAACATCAAGGCCGAACTCGCCGACAACCCCTTACTAGCCCATGACTTTCCCGCCGCCTTCGCCCGGGCGCCCAAGTGCCGCAGCAACGTCATCGTGCTAGCCAACGGGGCGACCATCGAGGCCCTCGGCACGGGCCAGCGGGTGCGCGGCCGCCGGCGACGCCAATACCGCCCAACGCTTATCGTTTGCGACGATCTCCAGAACGACAGCCACATCCGTTCGGCCCTCCAACGCGATCATTCGAGCAGTTGGTTCCACAGCGCGCTGATGAAGGCCGGCGTCACGCGGACGAACGTGCTGAACCTGGCAACCGCGCTGCACCGCGATGCCTTGGCTCTGGAACTGGCCCGAACGCCGGGGTGGACCTCTCGCACGTTCAAGGCAATCGTCCGGTGGCCGACCAACATGTCGCTCTGGGAGCAGTGGGAGGCGATCTACACCGACTTGTCCAATCGGCGGTACAAGGCGGTCGCACGAAAGTTTTACGACGACAACCGTGCCGCGATGGATGCCGGCGCGGTGTTGCTCTGGCCGGAGGAAGAAAACCTCTACACGCTGATGTGCATGCGTGCGGAGGGTGGCCGCACCGCGTTCGAGCGAGAAAAGCAGAACTCACCCGTGAACCCCGACCAGTGCGAATGGCCCGAGAGCTACTTCGACGACACGATCTGGTTCGAGGTCTGGCCAGCCAACCTGTTGATCAAGACGATGGCCCTCGATCCGAGCAAAGGAAGCGACTCGCACCGTGGCGATTACTCGGCTCTCGTCGCGTTGGGCGTTGACCGCCAGGGGTTGCTTTACGTCGAGGCCGACCTGGCGCGGCGTCCGACGCCAGAAATGGTCGCGGCCGGGACCGAATGGTTCCGCCGTTTTGGGCCCGACGTGTTTGGCGTCGAGGCCAACCAGTTCCAAGATCTGCTGGCCGGCGAGTTCGAAGCCGAGTTCCACCGCCAAGGCATCCTGGCCGCTCGTCCACTGCCCATTGACAACCGCGTGCCAAAGCAGGTGCGCGTCCGCCGTCTGGGCCCGTATCTTTCGTCACGTCGCCTTCGTTTCCGACTCAGCCCCGGCACGCGTCTGCTCGTCGAGCAACTCCGCGAGTTCCCCGTCGGCGACCACGACGACGGTCCCGACGCCTTGGAAATGGCCGTCCGCCTCGCCCAACAGATCCACCACGGTCGCGCCTTCCACGACGGCCTCGGCCGGCGATTGGTCGTGGGATGAACATGATACGGCTAAGCAACTCGGAATCGGCCGGTGTTCGAGCGGCACGGAGCCGAAACGGGCGACAAGACAAGCCCCCGGGGCAGTGACTAGCTCGGCCAGAACTCGGGCGTCGGCGCCGTTACGACGACCTGCTCCTTCGTCATCGGATGCTGGAATTCCAACACTCGCGCGTGCAGGGCGATTGCCCGGAGCCGCTCGTCGGCATGCTGGGGCCCGAAGGGCGTTTTGGCCCCATACTGGAAATCGCCGAGCACCGGCCAGCCGCGTGAGGCGGCCTGAATGCGAACCTGATGGGTCCGGCCGGTTTCCAGTTGAATCTCCAGCAAGGCGCCGCAATCGCTCGTGGCCAGCGTTCGATAATGAAGCACCGCCGACCGCCCCTCGGGATGCTCGGCCGGAACGACCTCGGCTTGCGGTTTTCCATAGACCTTGCGGAGATAATCGTGCCACGTGCCGCTGGCCGGCTCGGGGCAGCCTTCTACCCAAGCCCAATACAGCTTCTTGATCGTGCGAAGCTCGAACTGCCGCGCCAGCTTTTGGGCGGCGCGGCGACGCGTGGCAAAAACGATCGCGCCGGACGCCGGCCGGTCGAGCCGATGCGGAACGCCCAGGTAGACCTCGCCCGGATGCTCGGCACGCGTGGCCAGAAACGCCTTGACGCGGATCTCCAAGCTATCAATGCCCGGCGGCGCTTGCGTCGCCACCCCCGGCGGCTTGCACGCCACCAGGCAGGGACCGTTGTCGTAGAGAACTTGGAAGCCAGGATCCATGGTCGGTTGCTCGCTAGTCGGATTCTACGCGTACCGTTCCATGATGCGGTCGACCAGACGCGGCGAAAGGCGATTCAACCAGCAGAGCACTCGGCCCCAACGGTAAGGGATGACCTCGTGGCGGCCTTGACGCATCGCGCGGACAATTTGTTGAGCGACCGCCGCGGCGCTGATCGGTTTGTGCTCCGGCCAGCCAGGCCGGCGACCGCGTTCGAGTACGCTGTCGAAGAACTCCGTCTCGGTCGTTCCCGGGCTGACGACCAGGACGTCAATGCCTAGCCGCGAGAACTCCGTGCGAACCGATTCGCTGAAACCATGCACGGCGAACTTGCTGGCGCAATACGAGCTGTTGTAAGGGACGCCGCGATGGCCGAGGATCGAACTGATGTTGACGATAATCGGCCGCGCACCCTGCTTGAGAAGCGGCAGCGCGGACCGCGTCATTTCGACCAATGCAAAAAGGTTCGTTTCCATCACGCGCCGCATCCCGTCGAGCGTCCCCTCTTCGAACGACGTCACGCTGCCGACGCCGGCGTTGTTAACGAGAATGTCGAGCCCCCCGAACTTCGACTGCGCAACATCGATGGCCCGCTGGCGAGTCGCCGGGTCGGTAATATCGCCGGCCACGGTTTCCACCGTTGCGCCCAAGGCGGCGATCTGCTTCGCTAGTTGCGCAAGCCGGTCCTCACGCCGTGCAACTGCAACGACAGCGACGTCCTGACTTGCCAGCTCGACCGCCAAGGCGCGGCCAATGCCGCTGGATGCGCCGGTAATGATCGCT
>JAJFUI010000207.1 GCA_021372555.1 Planctomycetaceae bacterium
GAGGGCCGTTCACGGCCCTTGCCCGCCGAAGGCGGTTGAGGCCCGGCGTTTACGCCGGGTTGCGAGAGACGCGAAACGATTATGGGTGCGAACTAGATTGTCAGGCCCGTTCACGGGCCTCCTGCGTGCATCGGGCGAACATCCCATGGCGCACAACTACTACAGCGAGATCAACCTCCACATCACCTGGCACACCAAGGACAGCCTGCCGCTCCTGACGCCGACCGTCGAGCCGCTCCTGCATCGCTATATCAAGCAGCGATTGATCAACGAGAAGGGCGTGTTCTTTCATGAGATTGGCGGCATCGAAACGCACGTACATTTGGTCGTCGCGGTTCCGCCAACGATCTCTGTCAGCGAGTGGATCGGCCAATTGAAGGGAGCGTCCGCCCACGAGGTCAATCAGCAAATCGGCCTCCGTGACAAACCGCTCCAGTGGCAAACCGGTTACGGCGTCGTCAGTTTTGGGACCGGCGACCTCGACTGGGTGAAGGAGTACGTTCGCAATCAGCAACGACACCACGCAGAAGGAAAGACGTTCGACCGGCTGGAACGGTTTGCTGTGATTGAAGAAGAACAGGACGCCCGTGAACGGGCGTGACAGCGTGTAAAAAAACCGCGGGCGGGAACCGTCCGCCGAACCCGTGCTAAAGCACGGGCCTAGACCGCCTGCGGCGGACAATGCCCGTAAACGGGCATGCGAATAACGCAACAGCAACATCAAGGCGTTCAAGCGGAGAAAGTTCATGTGAGGCCGCCGCCGCCTCCCAACCCCTAATCCCTAATCCCTGCTTCCTCCCATGATCGTCTCCTGGAACTGGCTGAAACAATACGTCCCGCTGGGCATGTCGCTCGAGCAACTCGAACAGCGGCTCATGATGGCCGGCCTGAATCACGAGGGCACCACCGAGGTGGCGGGCGATCTGGCCATCGACCTGGAAATCACCAGCAATCGGCCAGACTGCCTGGGCCATATCGGCGTCGCCCGGGAAGTTGCCGTGCTCTGGGGGACCGAGCTGACGCTGCCCGCCGCGCAGCCGGTCGAGGGAAAAACGCCAGTCAACAAGCTGGTGAAGGTGCGGATCGACTGCCCCGACCTCTGCCTGCGATATACGGCCCGAGTCATTCGCGGCGTGAAGATCGGCCCAAGCCCTAAGTGGATGACCCGGCGGCTCGAAACCGTTGGCATCACGCCGATCAACAACGTCGTCGACATCAGCAACTACGTCCTGATGGAGTGCGGGCAGCCGCTGCACACCTTCGACTTCGCCAAGCTTTGCGGTGCAGGCGTCTCGCCTGCCCAGGGCGCGGAAATCATCGTCCGCCGCCCGCTGCCAGGCGAAACCATCGAAGCCATCGACCACAAGACCTACGTGCTGGGGCCGCAGATGTGCCTGATCTGCGACGCCCGAAACCCCGTGGCCATCGCCGGCGTGATGGGCGGGGCGCAAACCGAAATCTCGGCCGACACGCGCGACGTGCTCATCGAGTCCGCCGAGTTCGATCCGGTCTCGATCCGCGGCGCCGCCCGGCAGTTGAACCTGCACAGCGATTCGTCCTACCGCTTCGAGCGCCGTGTCGATCCCGAGGGCCTCGATTGGGCCAGCCGCCGCTGCTGCGAACTGATCCAGGAGTTGGCCAGCGGCGAACTTGCCGCTGGTGTGGTCGACGTTATCGGCCAACCACCGCCCCCGCGCAAGCCGATCGTGCTCCGCTACTCGCAACTCAAGCGGATTCTCAGCATCGACGTCCCCGTCGAGCGCGTCCGGTCGATCCTGCTGGCGCTCGGGAATGTGGAGACGCCTTCTTCCGTTCCGTCTTCCCTCACCGTTGTCCCGCCCAGTTGGCGTCGCGACCTGACCCGCGAAATCGACCTGATCGAAGAGGTTGGCCGTATCCACGGCTACGACACCATTCCCGAGGACGTCGGCGTGCCGATGGTCCCGTCGGCGCGGCGACGCGAGGATCGGGTGCTGGAACGCGTGCGTCGTGTGCTGACCGCCCTTGGCTTCGATGAGGCCGTGACCCTCAGCGCGGTCGACGAAAAAACCTCCGCGCTGTTAAGTCCGTGGACCGATGCCGAGCCGCTGCAGAGCGTGACGCCGGTCGTTCGCGGCGCCGACCGTCTTCGTCGCAGCTTGGTGCCGAGCTTGCTCAACGCGCGGCGCACGAACGAAGCCCTGGCCAATGCCGACATCGAGTTGTTCGAAATCGCCAAGGTGTACTTGCCGCAAGGCGAGCAACTGCCGCGTGAAGAGCTGCTGTTGGGCGTCACCAGCGGCCGAGACTATCCGACCCTGCGCGGCGTCATCGAAGCGATTCTCAGCGAGTTAAAAATCAGCGAGCCGCTGGGGGCCGACGACGCGGGCCTGCCCCTGCTCGATCCGGCCGCCTCATGCCGCTTGCAGCTCGGCGCCGAAACGCTTGGGTTCGTCGGCCGCTTGACCGCGGCGGGCGTGCAACAGTGCGACCTCCGCGGACCCAGTAGCGTGGCCGAGATCAGACTCGCTCCGCTCTTCCGGGCGGCCGAATTGGTCCCGCGACACACGCCGCAGTCGTCCTACCCGGCCGTGAGCCGAGACCTGAACCTCGTGGTGACCGAGTCGGTCCGTTGGGCGGAAGTCGCTGCAACCGTGCGTCAGAACGCCGGCCCCTGCTTCGAGTCGCTCGATTACCGCGACACCTACCGCGATCCCCAGCGCCTCGGCCCCGGCCGCAAGAGCCTGCTGTTCACGATCACGTTTCGCGGGACCGAAGGCACGCTCACC
>JAJFUI010000209.1 GCA_021372555.1 Planctomycetaceae bacterium
CGACGACCCGATCATGCCGACCAGGTTGCCGGAGACGGCCGCGAAGAAGAACCCGGTAATCGCCATCACAATGGCAGCAATAACCGCGGCCGAAACGTTCCCGGTGAACCAGAAATAGACGGCGATCATTGCAAGGAACGCCAACGCCAGACCGCCAAAGACGAGCCGCATGTTCATGTCGCGGTCCAAACGGCTCGTGGCTGCCGACGCACTGGCGCTCGACTTGAGATCCTTGACGGCGCGGCCCATCCCCTTGGCCAGATTGTTGCGCATCTTAAACAGCGTGGTCGCCGCTCCAACGAGCATTCCACCAACCGCGATCGGACGTACGATGAACGTCCACACGGCCTTCGCCTGCTCACCCCAGGCTTTATCCACCCAAGCCGCATCGTGGCCCTCGACGGGAATAAAGGCGCTGATCTGCGGCCCTAACAGGTACATTAGCAGCGGCACAAACAACCCCCAAGCCAACAGGCCTCCGGCGAAGTTCAGCGCGCCCAACTCGGGGCCAATGATGTACCCGACGCCGAGATACGCCGGACTAATGTTGGGCGCCTGAAACGTCGCGACGCCGCCCGTGGGCAGAGTAACCGCGCCGGGCTTGTCCCCCAAACCGATCACCGTCTTGCCAATCGATCCAATGTGAATGACGAAATTCCGCGAGGCGGAAAAAAGCTTCGCCGTGCCCGCCAGGTAAACTCCGGCGCCGATGATCATCGCCCAGACGAGGTCCAGCGCAGCCCCAAGCCCCTTCTGGCCAGCCTTGTGGATCTCACTGGCTGCCGTCGACTCCGGGAACGGCAAATCCTTGTCTTCGACCATCACGCGACGGAGCAGCGTGACGAAAAAGATGCCCAGGAAACCACCGACAATCATCAGGGCGCTCGACTTGGCCCAAGCCTGCCACGACGAAAAGTCGCTCCAACACCCTGCCATAACAAACGCCGGAAGCGTGAAGATGGCCCCGGCCGCAATCGACTCGCCAATCGAGCCCACCGTTCGGGCGATGTTTTCTTCGAGAATCGACCCCTTGAACAGACGCAACACCGCCATCCCGATGATGGCCGCCGGATACGTGGCCGCGATCGTCATGCCCGCCCGGAGCCCCAAATACGCGTTGGCGGCGCCAAGTACCACGGTCATCAGCAGGCCGAGAATGACGGCACGCAGCGTCCACTCCCGCAGATTCGTCTTCTCGGGAACGAACGGTACGAAGCGACGCGGGGTGTCGCCGCTGGAATTGGGATCTCTCATGGATTGCGCCTCGCGGTTGGAGCTTACTGGGGATTCCGTCCAATATCGTGGCTAACGCCGCGACTGACAAGTCCTCGCAGCCCAAAAACGGCCCCGCAACGCACCTTCCTTGGCCGTTGTCACTTCCCAAACTCGAATAACCCTTGAAGTCGCCCCTACAATCGGAACTCGAATCGCCCCGCGCAGGCGACTCCCCCAGCACCACCGCGGATAGGACGCAACTGGACAAGATGGGGGCCTGTCGTGCGCCTGGCGGCCGGGACCCGGCAACTTCTCGTCCCCCCTCCGTATCGGCGTCCATCTCCGCGGACGGTGGCCTCATTTGGTCGCGCGATGGCAGTCGCGGCCCGCCCCTCCATGGCTAGCCACGCGCCACGTATCTGACCCTCCAGCCCCCTTTAACCGCCGGGCAACGCTCGATTAGAATAACTGAATCGACATCTATTCCAGTCTGCGGCAAAAACTATCAGTTCGCCCGGAGATCGGCATGCCACGGCATTTCTTACTCGGCACAGCGGCCCTCGTTGCACTGCTCATCGGAACGGCGGACGCTCAGACAAAACCCAACATCAGCGGCGTCGATCGCTCGTACATGAATCCGAGCGTCTCGCCCTGCAAGGATTTCTATTCCTATGCCAACGGGGCCTTCGACAAAGTGCCGATCCCCGGCGAGTACGCCGCCTACGGCGTCAACCAGGAAATCGATGAACGCAACTTTGCGATTCTCAAGGACATCCTCGAAAACGCCGCGAAGGCCGTCAGCCCCACGGGAACTGTCCTGCAGCGCGTCGGCGATTTCTACGCCTCCGGCATGGACGAAGCCAACGTCGACCGCCAGGGCCTTAAACCGCTCACACCTTGGCTCAACCACATCCGCGCCATCGCCAGCCCCGAGGAATTAGTCGCCGTCATCGCCCAGTTGCAGTCCCTCGGCTTCAACGTCGGCTTTCAGTTTGGCGTCGATGTCGATGACAAGAACAGCACCGCGACGATTGCCAGCCTCTGCCAAGGCGGTCTCGGCCTGCCCGAGCGCGACTACTATTTCCGCAAGGGCAAAGACGCCGAAGAAACCCGAGCCGCGTACGTCGCCCACATCGCCCGCATGTTCGAGCTGGCCGGCGAAAAGCCCGGCTCGGCAAAGAAGATCGCCGACTCAGTCATGGCCTTCGAGATGAAGCTTGCCAAGGCGTCGCGCACCCTGGTTGAACTTCGCGATCCCGAAAAGAACTACAACAAGGTGCCGCGCGCCTCGCTCAAGCGTTCTGCCCCCGGCGTCGATTGGAACCGTTACTTTGCCACGCTTGCATTCCCCGACAGCGAAAGCAAGTTGCTCGTCCGCCAGCCCGAGTTCTTCGCGGCCTTTGCCAAGTTGCTAGCCGCGGAGCCAATTTCCGTTTGGCGCGATTACCTTCGGTGGCATGTCCTGTCCGAGACGGCCAGCTATCTTAGCAAGCCGTTCGTCGACGAGCGTTTCTCCTTCTATGGCAAAAAGCTGACCGGCGCCACCGTTTTGCGGCCCCGCTGGAAACGCGTCTTGGCCGCCGAAGATGTCGCCATTGGCGAGGACCTTGGCCAACTCTTCGTGCAAAAGGCCTTCAGCCCCGCCGCGAAAGCCCGGGCGCAAGAGATGGTCGATTTCATCAAGCTGGCCATGCGCGAGCGCGTCCGCGCCGCCACCTGGATGAGCGAAACGACCAAAATCGAGGCCTACAAGAAGCTCGACGCCATGCGCAGCAAGGTCGGCTACCCCGATAAATGGCGCGACTACAGCAAGCTCGACATCGCTCGACGCCCGTACGTCCTCAACGTCCTCGCCGCGGCCGCCTTCGAGTCCCAGCGACAAATGGCCAAGCTCGGCAAACCGGTCGACCGCAGCGAATGGCACATGACGCCGCAGACCAACAACGCCTACTACGAGCCCACGCTCAACGAAATGTGTTTCCCGGCCGGCATCCTTCAGCCGCCATTCTTCGACGAGAAGGCCGACGACGCCACCAACTACGGGGCCATCGGCGCGACCATTGGACACGAACTTACCCACGGCTTCGATGATCAGGGCCGCCAGTACGACGCCGCCGGCAACCTCAAGAGCTGGTGGACCAGCCAGGACGCCAAGAACTTCCAGTCCCGCGCCGAGCGCATCGTCGAACAATACAACGCGTACGAGGTCTTGCCTGGCCTTCACATCAACGGCCACCAAACCCTTGGCGAAAACATCGCCGACATCGGAGGCCTCCGCGTCGCCTACCTCGCGTTCAAACTTGCGACAAAGGACAAACCGGCTGCGTCACGCGACGGTTTCACACCCGACCAGCGGTTCTTCGTCGCCTTCGCCCAAAGCTGGCGAACCAACGAACGCCCCGAAGCCGTCCGGCTGCACGTCGGCAGCGACGTCCACAGCCCCATCCGCTGGCGCGTGCTCGGCTCCGTCGCCAACTTCCCCGAGTTCCTCGAAGCCTTCGACTGCCCCAAGCCCGCAAAGGCTTGGCCGGCCATCTGGTAGCGCGCCGGCGTTGGGAAACGCAAACGCCACACACGGAGACGGCAACGTGTGCTGGGGCGGCAGGCTGGGGCGGCAGGCTGGGGCGGCAGGCTGGCGCGGCAGGCTGGCGCGGCAGGCTGGGGCGGCAGGCTGGGGCGGCAGGCTGGGGCGGCAGGCTGGGGCGGCAGTTGCACTGCCGCCCCAAACGATGGCGCAACGACCTCGGCCGTGGCTCTCTATTCCCTTTTCCCCGCCCCGACCATTGCTTCCTCGTTGACCTCGCTTAGCGCCAACTTCGTCAGCCTCTCGTTCGTCTTCTTCTCCTCGTCGAGCGTCTCCTGCAGCGTCGAGGCGACCTCCCTCATCCCCAACTGTTCAGCCAGCGCGCGAAGGCAACCGTAACCGGCGATCTCATAGTGCTCGACTCGCTGTGCCGCGCAAATCAGCGCAGCGTCCAGCACGTGCGGATCGGCCTCCTCTTCCAGCAGCTCCTTCGCCTCCTCGACCAGCCCTTCCATCGCCGGGCACTTCGCCCCGCGCGGCGCCGCATCCAGGTTCTCGAACATCTCTTCAAGCCGCCCGAACTGCGATTCCGTTTCTTGCGCGTGTTCCTCGAACGCCCTCCGCAACTCCTCGTTGCTCGCCGCCTTGGCCATCTTCGGCAGCGCCTTCGTCAACTGCTTCTCCGCGCTGTACAGGTCCTTCAATTCGTGAATAAACAGCGCGTGCATGTCCTTGAGCCTCATAATCGATCCCCTACTGCTTGGATTGTCTTTGGGTTGGACAAACGCCAAACTTCCAAGGCCGCAAATGCCGTGCCTCCATGCCATCACTGCTCGGCATCGACGACTGGCGGTCAAGACCCCCGCCTTTACCAATGTGTCTTCCGTGGACACACCGGTCGGCCAATGACTGCCCACTCCGGCTGCAAATCGGTCACCTCTCCCGACGACGTTCGCGGCCCATCGTTGCATCATCCGACCACGCGCGATATAACCGACCCGGCGCCCCGTCCCCCAACTCCAAGCCCGCATCCTCCCCTCTCCCGTGATGCAGCTCCGACGCGTTGCTCTCCTGATGGGTCAAGACCTCGGCTACTGCCGAGGCGTCTTGCGCGGCATCCACGCCTACGCGGCCCATCATACCAACTGGGTCTTCCGCGACGCGCCAGCCGACATACGAGTGCTGACGGCCCTG
>JAJFUI010000216.1 GCA_021372555.1 Planctomycetaceae bacterium
TGGCGTCGGCGTCGGCCGCGTCCGCCCGGAGAAGGCGGTCGAGCTGCTCGCGGGCGGAGGCCAATTCGGCGGTGGTCAATGGCCGCGACGTCTGGTCGGACGCTTTTGTGGTCTGGTCCTTCCATTTTTCGAGCCGCGCGAGCCGGCGTGGGGTGAAGGTTTCGGGACGCCAGGGGTCGAGGCCTTGCAGCGGGGCGTGCCACCCGTCGAGCAGTTCCATGGCCACCAAACGGGATGAGAGGCCGCGTTCGCAGAACGCCTTGACCACGGCGGTTTTGGCGGCGTCGGGGTATGGCATCAGGCGGCGGATGGCGGCCTCGCGAAGGGCCGGGTTTCGATCGTCGAACTGTTTGACCAGCTTAATGACGGCGGTGATGCTCGGCTCGCCCGAGGACAATAGGGCGTCGTCGGCCGCTGGAATTGCGGCGTCGTGATGCTTTTTGAGCCAAGCTACCAACTCGTCGGGCGGCAGGTAGCGATCGCAAGAGGCGACGTGCTGGCCGGTGGGCGTGACAATCCGCAGGGCCGGGGCGGTCGTGATGCCAAGGTCCTCAACATCCGCGGCTTGGGCATCGACATCGAGGGTAACGGAGATCCATCGCGCCAATTCCGCAGCGACCTCCTTCTCCTCGAACTCCTTGGCCAGCTTGCGGCTCGGTTCGGACCATTTTGCTTTGATGCAAATCAGCACGGGCTTGCGATCGGCAATGGCGCGGCGGTAAGCGTCTTCGAGGCTTGCAACGGCATCGGTGGCCACGGCACTGGCGGCCTGGAGGACGGCGCACGCCGTGAAGAGGGCCAGCAGGATCGCCGCACGAGTCGCTTGATGGCGCAGGCGTCCGGCCCGCAAGGTCCGGTCGGGTATCATGGCTTCTTCCCGTGTTCAATGCGTTTCCAGTAGTTGTCGAAATCGAACTTCGGGCTGTTCTCGCGATCGTGACAGCTCGTGCAGAAGTCCTTCGCCCGGGTGAAATGGGCGGTGTGGACAGCGGTGTCCGCGACGTGGGCCTGCGAGGGTCCGTGGCAACTCTCGCAGCCGACGTTGACCCGATCTCTGGGCGGTCGATCGTCTTTCAGGGATGTGAACCCGCCGGGCAGACCGTACCCGGTTGCGTGACAGCGTTGGCACTCGGGATCGACATGCGAGCCGGTTTTTTCGAGCGATCGCCAGGCCACCGCGTGCTTGGACTGACGCCATTGTCGGCAATCCTGATCGTGGCACTTGCCGCACGACGCGGAGCCGGCCACCGCGAAGCTGCTTGGAAGACCGGACGGCAGCGGCTCGGCAAAGGACGTTTGCTTGGGCGAGAAGTCCTCGCGCAGTAGCGCGGCGCGAAACCGATCGAGGTTGGCCACCTGGGAGGGGTCGTCGGAGAACCGCTCGTTGAGTTCGACGACTTCGGCGGTCCAGCGGTCGGGCGACTGGGGACCGGGCGCGTCGAGGCGGACGACGAACTTTCCCTTGCTTGTCGCGGAGGTGAGCAACGTGGAGCCGACGCGCTGGGGCGAGAGGGGCTGGCCGGTGGGGCCGCCTACGATGACGTCGACTTCGGGCAGTGTGGCGGCCAAATGACGCAGTTCGTCCTCGGGCAGGTAGGCCAGCAGGATGACGGCATCGTAGTGGTCGCGGACGGTCCGCAGCGCATCGAGCACCGCCTGATCCGGCGGCGCGACGTCGAGATCCCCGGTTGCGTAACGCTCGGCCAGCACGCCGATGAGAGCGACGCGGCGTCCGGCAATGTGGACGATTCGCAGCGGATCGACCACCGGTTGGCCGGCGCGGTCGCGGACGTTGGCCGAGATGAAGGGCGTTCCGCGGGCTGCCTGCTCGCGAAGCCACGCGGCGCCGAGCCGGGCCTCGGCCGCGCCGATGTTGTGGGCGGTTGTTCCCATGGCGGTTTCGCCGGCCAGAATAAAGCGAAGCTTAAGCCGGTCGTAGGCCGAATCGCCGTGGACCGTGCCGCCCACGTCGGCAGCGAAGACGGACGATTGCTGTCGCAGTTGGGCGAGATAGGCGGCGCGGCGAGCGAGCCCTCCGGACTGATTGGTGGTGCAGCCGCAAGGGGCGATCCAGCCGGCCACGTCGCCGCTAAGGACGGCGGCCAGCGGTTGCTTGGCCTGAGGCCGGCAACCGGTCCAGGCCATGCAGCCCAGGACGATCATCAGCAACAGCGTTAGTTGGCAGCAGTTGGCGGTCATCGTCTACCACGTCACGGCGTAGGCCAGCAGGTTCACGTTGATTTCGACAGCGTTGCTCAACTCGTTGCCGCCGCAACAGCAGCAGCCGGTGCTGTGGGGCGTATCGTTGAGGCCGTCTTGGGAGTAGACGACGCCGATGCGGCCGCCAATGCTGACGCCCATCAGAGGACGCGGCGTGCCGTGCCGCGCTTTTAGCTGCGGAATGTCGTAGACGGTGTGGAACATGGGATGGGTCATGGGGATCGACCGCAGCGGCGCGTTGGGAAAGACGGTGGCCATTTCGCGGCGGAAGGCGCGATCCCATTCGGTCGACGAGCAACCGGCGGAGGCCAGCAGCAGGCCGCCGCGTTCGACGTAACGGCGGAGGTTCTCGCGCTCGGCGCCGGAAAGCGTGAAATCGCCTTCGCCGGTCATGACCACCAGCGGAAAGTCGTAGACGCTCTCGCTCGAAAGCTTCACGGCATGGAAGCGGCGACTTGTGGAGATGGCCGTCTCTTGTTCGGCCTTGACGAGGAAGTGGTCGGAGAAGCAACGGCTGCTCTTCGTTCCGGCGTAGACGAGGTTTGCCACCTGGACGATCCCGTCGGGTTCGCCGCCGGACTGGGTGGTTGCCGATTCGAGGCGAGCGGCGACCGGCAGCACGACGGCCGCGGCTGCTCCCAGGACAAACGCGATGCGCAGGTGTGGCTTAGTCACGTCGTTGCCTCCTCGGCTGGTCCTGACCGCCGGTTTCCTCGGCGATGCGTTGGAAGTATTGTCCTACTTGGCGGCGGTAACGGTTGGGGACGGCGCCTTCGCTGGCGCCGCCGGCCTGGCCGGGGACGATCGGGAGGCCAGAGTCGGCCTGGTCGGGGTTCGCGCTGGGGCTGGCGGAGTAGCCGCGCCGATGGAGGCGAGCGCTGCGTCCGCCTTCGCTCATTTTCTCGGCGCCGGCGGCGTTGGGCATGCCACCGAAGAGGCCGACGTTGCCTTCGCCACCAAAGCCCATGCCGGCGCCGCTGCCGGAGCCGGCGCCCATGTTGAGCCCGGCGAGTAACTGATCGAGCGTGTTGCCCATCGACCGGCAGAGTGACGGCTGGAAGGCCAGGTTCATTCCGCGGCCGGCGCCGCCCTTACACTTGCACTGGTTGAGGAACTTGCCGAGGATGTCGGCGGCTTCTTTGGCCTTCTGGTAGCCGCGGGTGCCATTGAACTCACTCAGCGCGGACTCGGCGGCGGCCATTGCCTCGGACGCCCCGCATTTGCGGAGTTGCTTGGCGAACTCCTCGGCGGTTTGGCGGAGTTCCTTGAACTCGGGCTTGTCAGGGAGCTTTGCCAGGTGCTCGTCGATGTCGTCGAGCAGACGGGCCAGGGCGTCATGGACCTGTTGCTGCTCTTCTTGCAGATCGCGCATTCGGGCCTTCAGGGCGGGGTTGTCCTCTTTGTCATGGCCTTTGAGGGCCGAAAGGCGGTCGGCCAGATCCCGCTGCCATAGGACGAGCATGACGAAACGGTCTTGATCGGCCAGAAGAGGGAATGCCGCTTCGAGGTAGGCCAGCGGCTCTTCGGCCATTTCGTGATAGAGTTGGCGGGCGGCCTTCATGCGTTGGGCCATTTCGTCCAGCTTGCCGCGGAGCTTCGAATTGACCAGGTCGCGTTCGCGCTGGAGTTGTTCGAGCTGGTCGGCCAAGCCGCTCATCGACTTGGCGAGCCGCTGCAACTCGGGCGTCAACGCCTTGTCGACGTCGAAGGGCAATTCACGTTTGGCGGCTTTGCGGATTTCCTCGGCCTCTTGGCGAAGTTTCTGTTGGAGGTGCGTCAGTTCGCGGCGAAGCTCTTCGCTGGTCTTGTCGTTGTCCTTTTGCTTCTTGGCTTTCTTTCGCAGCCCCTCGACCTCCTCGGTGAGTTGTTCCATGCGACGGCGAGCATCGTCGTACTTGGACAGCAGCGACTCGAGGCCTTCCTGGGCTTGCATCAGCTTCCGAAAGTCCTCGTCGCTGATGATTCGCACGACGGCCACGGCGCTTTCGGTGCCTTTGGCCCCGTCGGGGTCGTTGTCTTCGACGCGTCCAAAAATCTTGACAACGTCGCCGGGTGTAAGCTGGTATAGGCCGAACGGCAACAGCGTTGCCACGTCAAGCCGTCGCGGGGGCGGCGCGGGCAGCGGAAGGTCGACCGGCAGCGGGCGGGAATCGTTGAGGCTGCGGAACAATTGCAGCCGGCTGATGCCGCAATCATCCTCGGCCGACAGGACGACCGGGAGAGCGGCGGAGGGCGTGGCCAGTGAGATGCGCGGTGGTTGCATGAGCCGCACCACGGGGCGTTCGTCGGGCAAGAGGAGGACGCTGCCCGAGAAGGACTCTTGCGAGGTTTGGCCTGCCTCGTCGACAACGCGGCATTCGAACTTCCCGTCGCCGGCGATGGTGAACTCGCCCGAGACCTCCTGGCCGCCACGCTCGTAGGGCTTCATGGGGAGGATGGCGGCGCCGTTGCGGGGCTTTTTGGTCAATAGTTCCGATTTTTGGGCCGGAACGCGGGCCATCGTGAGGGCGATCTGGCCGCCGGAGAGGGGGCGGTTGCTGGTCAGGACGACCTCGACTTTAGTGCCGCGAAGTCCGCTAACGCCGTCCTTGGGGAGCGGGCCGTCGTAGGGCGGGCGGCGGCCGTAGGCCGGCTGGACGATCCGCACCTTCGCACTTTCGATCCGCGGCACGGTAATTAGGCCAAGGTGGTAGGTCCGGCTTCTGGCCCTGTACGCGCGGACGTAGTAGTCGGTCGGCTCGACGACTTTGGTCAGCACGGTGCGCCACCGGCCGTCGGACTCGGGGAACATCGGCAACGGCGGCTCGCGGCCGCGGGCGGAGGTCAGCACGATTTCGACCTGATCCACGGGGGTCCCGCGGACCGTGGCGCAAATCTCGACGTCGCTGCCGTAAATGACGTCGGCTTTGTCGCCGGGCGTGACATCGAACTCCGTCAACGAAAAAGGCGGGACGTCGGCGTACGGTCGCACGAAACGATTCCACTGTACCTTGGCCATGCCAGGGAGAACGACCGCGGCCGTTGCGAGGATTGCGACGAGGAGGGCAATGGCCGCCAGCGCTCGACGCAGAGGACGCCAAGGAACGGCGCGGCCAAGCTGGATCTGGCCGGCGCGGCGAGCGGCGTCCTCGACGGCCAACGCGGCCAGCCCAGCGCTGAGGGGCGGCGGCTGTTGGCCCGCGATGCCGTAACGGTTCTGCTCGAACTCCCAGCCGGTGAGGATGCGGCCGCCGGCGTTTCCGGCGCGATCGAGTCGGCGGGCCAGGGCGAAACCGCGAGCGGCGCGCCATGCGGCCAGAATCAGCACTGCCAGCAGCGCGGCGGCGGAGACGACGGCGAGCCAGAGCGTTGCGACTCGCCACGCGGGCGGCAATTCCCAGAGCAGGTCGAGCCACGCGCCGGCCAACAGGAGCAACAGCGCGGCGGCCAACGCCCAGACGGTTCCGGCGGCCAGATGGACGCTGATCAACCGGCGACGCAAGCGGCCGATTCTTGTTTCAACGGTATTCATGTCGTCCGCCTCGCGGTCGATGCAAATATCACTTTTGACGCAGCGAAGAAACTCGGTTGTGCTTTCATATCAGGCCGGAGCGGCGGCGAAGGCCCCAAGCGGTGGCCCAAAGGAGCAGGGCGCCGCTGAGGGCCCACCAGCGGTCCCAAGCCATCGTCCTGGCAGTGCGCTGGGGGCGGGTGCGGGTTAGATAGTCGTGGAACTCGTGGGCCAGCAGCCGCGGTTCCACCGTCTCCAACGCCGTGCCACCGCTATCGCGGGCAATCATGGCCATGGCGGCCGGTTGCGTGCGGACGTCGAGCCGCTCGGCGGTGCTCTGGCGGACCTCGAAGGCCGTGGCCGACGAGGGATCGCGGGCATCGACGCCCCGCATTCGGAGCGTGTACTTGCCTTCATCGAGTCGGCCGACCGCGACGTGGTACTGGCCGGGATAGGCGCCGTGCGGGATGCAGGTGAAGCTTCGCGGCCCTGCCAGCGTGCCGCCGATGAGTTCGACCTGCGGCGGGTCACCTTTCCAATCGCGGGTCAGCAGCGTGGCGGAGACGCTCTCGTCCGTATTGAGGCTGATCGAGTCGGTGCGGAGCGCGAGTCGCTGGGACGGGAGCAGGCCGACTTGGGCGACAAGCCAGCGGACGAGGCTTTGCCAAAGCGAGCCGTAGATTTCTTCCTGCTTCTGGCGCTCGGGCGGAAGGAAGGCCCAACGCCACATGCCGGCGCCCTCGACGGCGACCGACCGGCCGCTGCCGACGGGCTGATAGCTGATCACGGGGGCGGGCTTGCCTGAGGCGTCGACGACGCCGGTAGCCAGCACGACGGAGAGGGCCTGGGCCGTTTCGGGGCGCGCGGCGGCGGCCAAGGGAGGCAACTCGGCCAGCGGGTTGAGGCCGTCGCGTCCGACCGGCAACCAGTGCAACGCCTGGGCGGTGCCGGTCAATTGCATGTTGTAATGGACCTCGGCGGTCGGCGTCCATCGGACGGGCATTAGCTCGCCAAGACGCTGGTTGATTTGCGAGGTCGGCGCGCCGCGGAAACAAACTAGCGAGCCTTCCGCTTCGACGAGCCATTTGCGAAGCTTGGCCAAGGCGTCGTCGGTCAGGAACACCTCGGTGTTGCGGCCGAGGACGACGATTTGATAGGAGGCCAAGTCGTCTGCCAGGAGCTTGGTTGGGTCCGTTTCGATCGTCCACTTTTCGCCGTCGTCGACGGGAAGGTCCTTGTTCTTAGCGGGCGGCGAGGGAGTTTTCGCGGACGAGGGCGCGGGCTTGGTCGCCGCGACCGCCGTCACGGGGCTTTTGGTCGCGGGAGTCGTTTGGGGTTGAGGAATATGGCGGGGGATTTTTCGGCGGAGGAAGCGGTTCTCGGCGAGTTGGACAACGCTGGTCAACTCGACGGAGGGGTCGGCGGAGAGCGTTCGGACGAGGAACTTCGTATCCCAGTACGGCTTGCCTTCGAGCAACAGCATCCGCACCGGCTGATCGATCACGCGCAACAGCATGGGGGCGGAGTTGTTGGCGGCGGTGGCCTCGCCGGGGAGGACGGCGGCACGGACTTCGTAGCGATAGAGGCCGCTCTGCTTGTGCGAAACATAGAACGTCTCTTCGACGGCGTCGTCCGGCTTGATCGGCACGTCGCGACTCTCGACTTGCTTGTCGCCGAGGTGCAGCGAGAGCTTCGTCCTGACGGCGAGCTTGCCCCGCTGACGGATCATGACGATCACCGGCACGCGTTGGTCGGCGAAGGCGAGCTCTTGCGGCTGACGCACGGTAACTTCGAGGTCGTTGACGACGGTGGCTGTGCCGAGCGTTTTGGTGTAGATGGGCACGGCCATCGCCCGGGCCTTGAATGCTGCTTGTCGTAGGGAATCGGAGCCGCCGGCGTTGTGGATGCCATCGCTGAGCAGGAGGATGGCTTGGCCTTGCGGTCGATCCTCTTCGAGGGCGCCTTGGACGGCGACGGCCAAGTCCGTGGCCAGGCCGTCGGGTGAAAGGCTGGTCAGTGTCTCTGGCGAACAGGGTACGGAGGCGGCGGCGAACCAGCGGAGGCGGACCTCGTACTGGTCTTTCAATTGCTCGGCCGTGGCGGTGGCGAGGGCGGCGCCAACCTGGAAGCGGGTTTTGCCGCCGGGGGCGTCGCGGGTAGCCATGCTGGCCGAGCGATCGACCAACACAGTGAGCAGCGGCTTGCCCGGCGGCGGCGGGATTTGCTCCATCCATGTGGGGTTCAGCAGCACAAGCAGCGGGACAGCGGCGGCAAGGGCCATTAGGGTCACCACCGCCCACCACCGCCGGTCGGGCAGGCGGCGTCCCGCGACGCTGTACCATGCCAAGAGGCCCGCGGTGGCTAAGGCCAGCGGGACCCAGAGGGCCAACGGGATGTAAGGGTCGAAGGTGATGTGCGTCACGGTGGAGCCACGACCACGGAGGGTCGCGCCGAATCAGGTGCGGAAGCCCAGGAGCATTGAAATTTCACCCATAATGCAAACGACGCAGGCAACGGCGAACCATTTCCAGAGGTCATCGCGGCTTTGGCCTTCGTCCGCCGCGCCGCGGTACGCGGCCACACGGCCTGCAGCGAGCCGATCTGTCAGGTCCTTGGGGCGTAGCGAATCGAGGTCGCTTTCTTCCGGCGGGATCGTTAGCGCGGCGGCGTAAAGGGTTCGGCCCTCACGTTCGACCCGGTAGACGCCGGTTGGGCCAGGCGAGAGCCAACGCCATTGGACGCCGAGAGGTTGGTCGCCCAGTTGGCCGCAGCCGTCGCCCTTGGCGGCTGGGCCGGAAAGGCGAAGTCCGGCGGCGCGGCCTGCCTCGGCTGGAAGCTGGGCGACCAGGGGCTCGCCACAGGCGGTGGCGGGCGGGCGCTGGCCGCGGTCGAGCATATGCCCGACCAGTTCGGCCATCAAGGGAACGAAGGCGAATGTTTTGGGGAGATCCGACGCGGCCAGATCCGCGTTGATGACGGCCAACTCGCCGGCGTCAGACGAGGCAAGGACGATTCCGGCGGTGCCATCGTTGTAGGTGGCCAGAATGTCGGATTCGAGGCCCGCGTCGAGCCGCCGCGAGCTGATTCCGCCGGCGAAGCGGAGGCGGCTGGTCAGCGGATTCAGGGCGTCGCCAAAGACCCGGAACGGCGGGCTATCGCGGCGCACGGAGGTGTACATCAGGTCGCGGCGCGTTTGGCCGGCCGGTGGCGGAAGAAACTCGACGGGAAGTTGGAGGCCTGCGCCGGCCCCTTCGCGCAGACGTTTGAGGTTGGTCGCATCGATCATCTCGGAAGCCACGTAGAGGATCGGACGACCGCGGCGCAGGAGATCGGCCAGCAGCTCGATCGTTTCCGGCGTCAGCTTGCCGGGGTGATCGAGGGCAATCAGGTCGCTTTCGGTGACGGTGGCGCGATCGAGCGTGGCGGGATCGACACGGACAACGGTTGGCGACAGATCGGCGTGCTTGCTTGCCACGTCAGTAGCCGGCCGGTGGTCGCGCTGGCTCTTTCCCCCGGACGGCGCCAGGGCGCATTCGAGGAACATACTGGAGGTGGGCCGGCGACCGGAGGGTTGCCGCGTGATAATCGCGTACTTCGGGGGCGGCCGCATGTGAAGAACGAAGGGGCAGAGGTTGTCGGCCGCCAGCGCGTCATCGACGGCCACGAGTTTCGCTTCGCCTGACTGCCAGCCGAGGCCGCGCGAACCGATTTCCTCGGTGAGCGTGGTGACGCGATGCGCCGGTGCGGTGCCGGTCAGCCGCCAACTGGACGTCCCGACGGAGATTTCGACAGTGACCTTGCGGTCGTTGGGGGTGTAGTTGCCGACGTCGACGGCGAGCTGGGTGCTGCCCAGAAGGTCGGCTGCGCGGGGTTCGACGCGGAGAATGGCCAGGTTGGCAGGCGGCTGGGGTGGCGCGACCGATTCGAACTGGATATGGGTGTCGGTTGGCAGCGGCGAGAAATTGGCCCCACCCCAACTGGAACGCTGGAAATCGCTTACCAGGACGAGCTCGCGGCGGCGATGGTCCTTGGGGCCGGTTGGGGCCAGAATCCGGGCGGCGAGGTCCAACGCACGATTGACGTCCAACCGTTGCGGCAGGACGCGGCAACGGGCGAGTTCGTCGCGAAGGGCGTCGAAATTGTTCGATGCGGTGTCAAACACTGCCTGCGGGCGGGCAGCGGCGAGAATCAGGTTTGCCGAGAGTCCCGGGCGGTAGCGGAGATACTCGGCGGCGAGCGTGCGCGCTCGCTGGATGTGCTCGACGTTTCCGGCGCGGGCGGCCATGCTCTGGCTCAGGTCGAGCAAGACAACGCGGACGGCGTCGCCCTGCTGAAGATCGGAGACCTGACGCGACTGCCCCCACTGCGGCCGCGCGACCGCTAGAGCGATGAGCAGAATCGCCAGCGTGCGAAGGCAAAGCAACAGCGTGTCACGCAGACGACGCCAACTGCGGCGCTCGTGGACAGCCTCGCGGAGGAAGCGGATGGTGGACAGCGGCATCCGCACGGGTCGGGGGCTGGTCAACCAATGGATCAGCACGGGAGCGGCAGCCGCCGCGACGCCAATGACGAGCGCCCAAGGGTGAAGAAATGTCATGGTGCGAATACCAGCGTGTCCACGTCCGGTTGCTTATCCCGCCCGATCCACCAGGAAGCCTCTCAATGTCTGCAAATAGGGGACCGCCGTCGAGACGCGGCGATAGTCGCAGCCGCCGGCCAGGGACAACTGGCGGACCATCGCCAGGTGGGCGGCGAACCGTTGCTGATACAGACTGCGGACCTCGGCCGGCGAACAGTTGACGCGTCCCTCGTTTTCCAAGCCCTCGAAGCGGTAAGCCACGCCGTCGGGCAGCCGCTCTTCATCGGGATGGACAATGTGCAGCACGACAACGTCCCAGCCACGATGACGGAACAGACGCAGGCCGCCGAACACGTCCTCGAGGTCCTCCATCAGGAAATCGCTCATCAGCATGAGCACGCCGCGGCGGCGCGACCGTTCGAAAAGCTCTCGCAACGCGCCGGCCATCCGCAAGCTGGGGTGCGTCTGCACGTTTTCCACGACTTCCTGCAGGCTTTCGACGTGCGAGGCGGTGGCGGCCGGGGCGAACCATTGCCCGAGCGATCCGTTGAGGACGGCGACACCGACGTGGTCTTGGCTTCGGGTGATAACGTGGGACAGGGCGGTGGCCAGGTACTGCACGTATTCGAGTTTCGACTCGCGGAGGTCGCGTCGGCCAAGGGCGCCGAAGCGCATCGAGCCGCTGGCGTCGATGGCCAAGGTGCAGGCCAGGTTGGTTTCCTCTTCATGCAGGCGGACGAAGGCCTTGCCGGTGCGAGCCAGCACTTTCCAGTCCAAGCGACGGAGGTCCTCCCCGCCGGTGTATTCGCGGAAATCGACGAACTCGCCGGCCCCGCCGAGCGAGCGCGACTGGTGGTAGCCCATGAAGGCCCCTTCCGCGCGGCGACGGGTGGTGAAACGCATGTGCTCGAGGGCGGAGAGCGCACGCAGGTCGAGGAACCGGCTGGTCGCGCGGGTGGTCATGCCGCCACTTCCTTGAGCAAGTGGTCGATCACGTCGGCGGAGGTGACGGAATCGCCCACCGCACGATGGTTGACGATGATCCGGTGACGCAGGATCGGCAGTGCGACCGCGCGGACGTCCTCGGCGGTTGGGGCAACGCGGCCGAGGAGCAACGAGCGGGCTTTTGCGGCGAGCACCAGGTTTTGCGAACCGCGCGGGCCGGCGCCCCAGGCGACGTAGTCGCGGATGAACTTGCCGCTCCGCGGGTCCTCGGGCCGGCTGAGGCCACAAATCCGGACGGCGTGGCCGGCGACGTTGGCGGCCACTGGGACGGCCAGCACGAGATCGCGAAGCCGCAGGAACTCCTCGCGTTCCAACGACGCGGTCGGCAGTTCGGGCATCCCGGCCGTGGTGCGCAAGACGATTTCCTCTTCCTGCGCGGGGGTTGGATAGCCGATGCGAATCTCCATCATGAAGCGGTCGAGTTGGGCTTCCGGCAGCGGATAGGTGCCCTCTTGCTCGATCGGGTTTTGGGTGGCCGCGACCAGGAACGGCTCGTCCAGCGGGTAGGTTTTGCCGCCGACAGTGACATGCCGCTCGGCCATGGCTTCCAGGAGCGCGGACTGCGTCTTCGGCGCGGCGCGGTTGATTTCGTCGGCCAAGACCAGGTTGGCGAAAACCGGACCGTGGCGGAACACCATCGCGGGTCCTTGGCCATCGGAGCCGCTTCGGCCGAGTAGCTCGTAGCCGGTTACGTCGGCCGGCATAAGGTCGGGCGTGAACTGGATACGCGAGTATTTCCAGCGAAACGCCGCCGCGAGAGCTTTGACCATGAGCGTTTTCGCCAGGCCGGGGACGCCAACCAACAGGGCGTGCGAGCCGCAAAGGGCGCAGATCAGGAGCTGGTCGATCACGTCGTCTTGGCCGACGACGACTTCGTGCAGGGCCGCGCGGATGGTACGCACTTGGGCAGCGAAGGATTCGACCTGCTGCCGGGCGGAATCGACGACTTCGGGGGCGGTTGACATCTGTTGTTCCTTTGCGAGTGCATCGAGGAGCCGCCCCGACAGGTCGAGGCTAAAGATGCCCGCCATCATAGGGGCCGCCAAATACCATTGTCAAGCAGTTAGCGGTATGGGGGCGCTGTGCCGGGACGTCCCACGCTGGCTGAAGCCCCCCCGAATGGCGTTTAGCGGGATAGACGTGCCTGGTTGGTTACGAGTCCAAAAGGCCTTGGCCTTTCAGCGTGGCTTCGAGCTCGTCGATCAGAGGGATCTGAGTTGACTTGATCTTTCGTTTGGCGGCGGTTAGGGGGAAGAACTCCGCCCGATCGATCTCGGGAAACTCCATTTGCCGACCGGAGTGGGGCGGCCACTCCATGGTGAAGGCATTGCTCGCGAGGGCAGCCGGGTCGCAGTCGCCCTGGAAGGCCCAGGCGTGGACAACTTTGCCGCCTTTCTGCCGGATGGGGGCTAGGGGCAGGTACGGGCCGATGGGCTTCAAGCTGGTCTCTTCCTCGAACTCGCGCTGGGCGGTCGTGAGCAGGTCTTCACCTGGCTCGGGCTCGCCCTTGGGGATTGTCCATGCGCCGTTGTCCTTGGCGACGAAGTAGGGGCCGCCGGGATGGGCCAGGAGGACCTCGACGAGGCCGTTTTTGGAACGGAACATCAGGAGGCCGGCGCTGGTTTGGGGCATGAGATCACCGCGGCATTGCTTCGGCCGTTGCGGGAGTTTTGCAGGAGACTGCGACTTCCGTGGTTCGATTCCAGGGCATTCGAGCCAAGAGGAGGGCCATGCCGCAGGTATCGGTGAGGCCGGCGAAAACGAGGCCAGCTCCGACGAACGCGGAGAGGGCGATGAACGCCGGATGGAGCAGCCACGCCAACAATGCCCCGATACATACGAGCAAGCCGGCGGCGATGCGGACTTGCCGTTCGAGCGAAAGGGTCTTTTTGCCACGGACGACAGGCAGACCGCAGGATTGCCAAGCCGTGGTGCCGCCTTCGACGTTAACGACGTTGACGTAGCCGGCTTTTTGGAGCTTTTGGCAAGCTTGCTGGCCGCGGCTGCCGGAGTGGCAAATCACGTAAAGCGGCCGTTCCGGCGGGCCGGGACGGTCCCGCATTACTGAATCGGGATCAAGCTGGTCCAGGGGGATGTTGCGGGCGGGGGTGGCGTGCACGTGGGCGTATTCCGCGGGCGTGCGAACATCGATCAGATCGATTTGTTCGTCTGGTTTGCCATGGCTGAGCAGTTCAGCGAGGGCGGTCGGTGCGATTGTTGGGACGCTCATGTTTTCTAACGTGGTGGTGGGCAATCAGATACAGGCCGCGACGTCCTGCGTTGCTTTTCGTCAGGATGTATTGTACCGCAGCGATCAGGTGAGTGACGAGCTTGTTTGATCGGACAGACTTCGGCAATTTGGGCGGTTTCTGCGAGTGGCCGTGACAGCGGCAAACCGGCTTTTGGAAGGCAGCAAAAGTTGGCATAAAAGCAGCGTTTCGTGTGGGCCGGGAACGGCTGGCGCACCCGGTTGCATTTTTCAGTGGCTTTGCCATACTCACGTTGCGGAAATCGCGAATCAGCTTCAGCGATCTCATCGAGCCGCTTGCAATCGTTTCTCGTTTCTGAGGTGAGGCATCGGCGAAGGAGAAGGCATGAGCCGGTGGAATGCGTATTACGGAAAGACGCTGGCAGCCCTGGCGATCGTGTGCACGGGGACGTGCGTTTTTCTTTTCAACCTCTTTTACAGCGAGGCGAAGAACAGTGCCATCGCGTCGCTTAATGAAGAGCAGATGATTCATGCCAAGGTGGCTGCGAGGGGGATCGAGGACTTCTTCGGGACTTGGACGAGGGGATTGCACAGCCTATCGAAAATGCGAACCATCGTCGCATGCGACCGCGAGGGACTGTTGCGCATGCGACGTTTCTTCCAAAACAATCGGGAAGACATTAGGGCGATCAGGCGTTTGGACGAGCGAGGCGTGGTGCTCGACGAGTTTCCCTTCAGCGCGCAGATTGGCGTCGACCTATCGAATCAGTGGCAGGTGCGCGAGCTTCAGACGAAGCGCGAGCCGACGGTGAGCGACGTCATCAAGACCGCCGATGGACATGACACTGTTGCGATCGACGTTCCCGTCTTTAAGGGGCTCGAGTTCAAGGGTTCCATTGGGATCCTCGTGAACCTTGAAGCATTGGCGCATCGCCATCTTGACATGATTCGGATGGGCGACACCGGGTACGCCTGGGTGCTGAACCATTGTGGCACACACGTTTACAGTCCGGTGCCAGGCCTCACAGGTCGATCGGCGCGCGAGACGATGATGGGCTCCGAGTCGTTGGCCACCATGGCGAACGAGATGCTTCAGGGGCACGAGGGCACAGCGACGTACACCTTCGATCAGATACGTGAGCGGAACGTCGGGCAAATGACGAAGTATGCGTCGTACACCCCGATTCGTGTGGGCAGCAAGTTCTGGTCGATTGCCGTGGCGTCGGCCGAGCGGGACGTGCTCGCGGGCCTCATCTCCTTTCGGAACAGGCTTGCGTTGGTGATTGGCGCTCTGTTTGCCTGCATCATGGTGTTCTCGGTGCTTGGGGCCAAGGCGTGGGTGATCGTCAAGGAGCAAGAGAAACGCCGGCAGTTGCAGGGCAAGCTTCAGGAAAGCGAAAAAAGCGTGGACCGGTTTTCGACCTTGTTTCACGCGGCGCCGTTTGCGATGGCGCTGACGACCTATCCCGACGGCGTACTCTACGACGTCAACGAGGCGTGGCTCGACCTGTTCGGTTTTCCGGATAGAGAGGCGGTGGTTGGCAAATTGCGGTCGGATCTGACTGCGCTCCGCGACATGGAGGCGAGGGAGCAGCTCGTCGAGAAATGCCGCGAGCAGGGTGCGGTGCGGAATGCCGAAGTAACGTTCTGCAATAATGACGGTCCTCGCACGCTGCTGGTGAACTTGGATCCCGTGCGCATCGGCGGCGTTTCATTCATTCTGTCGGCGACCCAGAACATCACGGAGCGCAAGCGTGTGGAAAACGCCCTCCGCGAGAGCGAGGAACGCCTACGGCTGGCATTGTCTGCGGGGCGGCTGGCAACCTGGGACTGGGACATCGCGACGGGGAATATCGTCTGGGACAACGAACACTTTCGCATCATGGGGTACCAAGTCGGCGAGGTGATGCCGAGTCAGCGTGCGTGGATTGAACGCGTTCACCCCGAGGACCAACAGGCGACTGAGCTCGTGATTGCGCGAGCGATGAGTGAAGGCGGCGATTACAAGGCGCTGTATCGGGCGTTGTGGCCCGACGGCGCGGTGCGCTGGGTTGAAAGCCGTGGGCGGGTCGAGCTCGACGCCAGGGGCGTGGCCGTTCGTTGCTACGGCGTCATGAACGATATGACCGAACGCAAGCAAGCCGAGCAGGCGGTGCGGGAATCGGAAGCGAAGTACCGCCGCTTGCATCAAAGCATGCGCGACGCCTTGGTGCGCGTCGACATGGACGGTTACATCCAGGAGTTCAACGAGTCGTACTGCAAGATGCTTGGATACGACGCGGAGGAGCTTACGGCGATTCGCTATGTGGACCTGACGCCAGAAAAATGGCATCCCTTGGAGGCGGAGATTGTCGAGCGGGAAGTGCTACTAAAGGGTTACTCTCCGACGTACGAGAAAGAATATCGCCGGAAGGACGGGACCGTCTTTCCCGTGGAAGTGCGAATGTTCCTGATCCGAGACGACCGCGACCAGCCGTCCGCCATGTGGGCGCTGGTTCGCGACATCACCGAGCGCAAGCGCGCGGAGGAGGCGGTGCAGGAGAGCGAGGATCGATTGCGTTTTGCGTTGGAAACGATCCACACGGGGGCATGGGACCTCGCCTTGGCGGATCACACGGCCGTCCGTTCGCTGGAACATGATCGCATCTTTGGCAACGCGGAACTCCTGCCGAAGTGGACGTATGAGATGTTTCTCGACCATGTGCTGCCGGAGGACCGCGCGGCGGTAGACGAGAGGTTTCGGCGCGCGCTGGAGAATCACGAGGACTGGAGCGTCGAGTGCCGCATCCGTCGGGTAGATGGACAAATCCGTTGGATCGTTGCCGCCGGGCGACACCGTCGGGACGCCAGCGGGGCGTGGGGACGCATGACCGGCATCGTACAGGACATCAACGAGCGCAAGCTGGCCGAAGAGGCAATACTCGAGGCGAAGGCGGCGGCGGAGACGGCAAGCGAGGCGAAGAGCCGTTTCCTGGCGAACATGAGTCATGAGTTGCGGACGCCGATGAATTCGATCCTAGGCATGATCGACGTGGCACTGCCGAAGACCAGCGATCCGGTGGTGGAGGATTGCCTGCAAACGGCCAGGGAATCGGCGGATTTGCTTTTATCGCTTCTCAACGATCTGCTGGATTCCGCGAAACTCGATTCGGGGAAACTGGAGCTGGAGTCGGCGCCGTTCAGCGTGCGGCGGATGTTGGATCAGGTAACACGGGTGCTTTCGGTGCAAGCAAGGGAGAGTGGGCTTGGTTTCCATTGCCGTGTGGCCGCAGACACGCCGGATATGGTGGTGGGCGACCGAATGCGATTGCAGCAGGTGCTATTGAATCTGGCCGGGAATGCGATCAAGTTCACGGAGCGAGGCGAGGTCGAAATCGGGCTGCGGGTCGCGCGGAAAGCATCGAGGGACACAGCCGATGGTTTTCCGGTTCGTGAATCCGGGTCCAGCTCGCTTTCAGTCACGATGGAGTTCGAGGTTCGCGACACCGGGATCGGCATTTCCTCGTATGCCCAGCAACGGCTCTTCCAACCTTTTTCGCAAGCCGACGCGTCGATGGCGCGACGCTTCGGGGGGACGGGGCTAGGGCTTTCGATCTGCAAGAACCTCGTGGAAAAGATGGGCGGCCGCATTTGGCTGGAAAGCGAAGTGGGACGGGGCAGCACGTTTCACTTCACGGTGACGACACCCTTGGCGGAAGAGACACCTGCGGATGCGGTCGCCCCGATCGCCGCTTCCGGGCCTGCGAGAAAATTGCGGGTCCTGCTGGTGGACGACAACCCGGCCAATCAGAAGGTGGCCGGGTACATCCTGCAGGACCGTGGCCACGTGGTGCACGTCGCGGAGGATGGTCAGCAGGCGGTCAATCTCACCGAGAAGGAACGCTATGACGCAGTGCTGATGGACGTTCAGATGCCTGACATGAATGGGCTACAGGCAACCGCGCTAATCCGCAAACGTGAGGAGGAGGGGCGGCGGATGCCGATTATCGCCATGACGGCGCACGCGCTGGCAGGAGATCGGGATCGCTGTTTGGATGGGGGAATGGACGGCTATCTGTCGAAGCCAATCGACGCGGAGGAGATGATCCGACTGGTCGAATGGCTCGCCGGGGACGGCTAAGCGGCCGGCTTGGCGTGATGTGCGGCGTCGCGTGAGGAGTCCTGTCAGGTGGCCAACAGGCCGTCGACCTCCTGGCGGACGCGGTCCTCGATCGCTCGTTTGAACAGCATGGCGGCCAGGGGCAGGGCGACCTCGAGGCGGATGTTCCGGGGCTGGACGGCTACGGTGCCGCTGACGCTCATGCCCATCGCGTGAAGGGAAAAGGAAAACGTGTGGTCATTCCACTGGTCCTGGAGGCCTTGGACTTGATCGTGATACTGCGCCTTTGCGGCGGCGAATTTGTCTTTGAGCCGCCGCGTGGCTTCCTCTTGGTCCAGGGTGTGGGGGACGTCGAGCTTCAGTTTTGGCATAGTAGTGAGAGACCGTTGGCGTTGAGACGGCTGGCGTCCGTTGAGCGTTAACCGACCTTGGCTTTCAGTTCGTTGAGCAAGCGGATGCCACGGCCGATTTCCTCTTTTTGCCGGCTGGGTTCCTGGGGAATTTCGCGTTCGATGGTCAGCGGGCCGGTGTAGCCGATTTCCTTGAGGGTGCGGAGGAAGGCTTCGAAGCCGACGTCGCCCTCGCCAAGGGGCACTTCGGCGCCCCAATCGCGGCCGGGGTGCGACGCCCACTTGGCATCCTTGCAGTGGACGCTTCGGACGTAAGAGCCGACCATCCTCAGGGCGTCGATCGGCTCGCCGCAGCCGTAAAGGATCATGTTCGCCGGGTCGAAGTTGACGAAGAGGTTCTCGCGGTTCACCTCGGCGATGAACTCCAGCAGATTGTCGGCGGCCTCTTGTCCGGTTTCGAGATGGAGGTTCTGGCCGTTGTTGCGGCAGTGATCGCACAACTCGCGGGTGACGGCCACGGCGCCGCGGTAGAGCGAGTCTTCCGTTTCGTGCGGGATGAAGCCGATGTGGAGGCCGACGGCGTCGACGCCCAGCAGCCGGGCGAAATCGGCGATCTCCTTCATCTCGGCCAAGCGGACATCGCGGGTCGCCGGGGGGACGAGGCCGACGGTGCGGGCGACGGTGGGGATGTCGGCGTAGCTTTCGCCCTCGAAGCCGCCGAACACGACCGTGATTCGAATGCCCAGCTCTTCGAGCCGCGCGAGGAACCGTTTGGCGTTATCGGCGGTGCGGGTAGCGCGTTGCGGGGCGTGGAGTTGGATGGTGGGAACGCCCAGTTCATGGGCCACTTCGAGTCTGACGCCCAATCCGGCGTCGATGCTGGCGAATACGCCCAACGGCCACTTGTCCATGAGTTGCTCCCAAAAGAATGACGAAGGAAATCCGGAGCCCGAATGTCGAAATCCGAAGCATCGAACGACGGGGCGTTCGAGCCATTCGGGCATTCGTCCTTTGGGCTTCGCCATCCTCCTCTATTTGTAACGTGTCAGGTCCGGTTTGACGCCTTCGGGGGTTTCATCGCTGGCGATGTCGAACCACGACTCCTTGAACTCGATGCGGTCGCCGCGCCGGGCGGCAATGTTCGTGGTCAGGGCGATGACGGCATCGCCGAGGGCCATCTTGGGATGGCACCGCGGCTGATTTTCGGGGGCGCGGTTGCGGATACACCAGGCCCAGTGCTCTAATTCTTCCGTATAGCCGCGGTCGGCCATGACGGTGCCGAGTTCGCCAATGGCGGCCGATTCGGAGTCGCCTGCCTCGTCGATGTCCAGCCTGAGGGCGCCGGCGTTGCGGGCACCCTCGGCCGCGACCACCTTCGTCTTGCTGGCGGTTTCGGCCGTCTTGTAGAGCATGACTTCCTTTTCGAGATCCAGCAACAGCGTACCGTCGGTGCCAAACACCGTCTCGCCGTAGCCACCGAAACCGTTGCCATTGATCGAGGCGTACTGGACGCCGATTCGCTTGCGGGAGTTGTTCTTGTCCTTCGGGTCGTAGCCGGGCGCGGGGAACTCGATGATGCAGTGGACGTGGTCCTCGACGTCGCGGTCGGGCGGAAAGAGCGGTCGGCCGCTGGAGGCTGCGACGCTCAACGGGTGCTGTTTTTTGCCGCCGTGGGCCGCGGCGATGAAGATGCTGGCCGCGTCGAGTTGATGGCTGCCCAACTCTGCCATGAGACCGGCGCCGGTGCGATCCCAGAGCCGCCAGCGGATCAGCTCCTCGATGGCTGGGCGACGGTAGACGACTTTTCCGGAGCCGTCCTTGATATCGAGGTGCCGGTAGCCGAACTTGGCGGCGTCGACGATGTCGTCGATTTGGGCGCGGACCTGGGCGACCCTTCTTTCACAGTCGGCAAGCGACTTGCCGCCGGCTTGTTTGGCTTGCTTGAGCGCGGCCTCGTATTGCAGCAGCTTCTTGTCGAGGTGGTCGGCCTGAAGATCGTCCGGCTTAGCGGCCTTGGGCATCGGCTGTTGCCAGCTATCGTTGCCGGGCAGGTTGCCGCGGTGCCATTGGGCGCGGATGTGGTGGAGGTTGCCGAGGAGGCCGCGACGGATCAGCTCGACGCAATCGTCGTAGAGGATGTTGTAGTGACGCTGGTGACCGGTGGCCAGCAGCAGCCCGGTCTGCTCGGCGACGCGTGCCATCTCCTTGCACTCGTGGACCGTATGGCCCATGAGCTTTTCGGTGAGGACGTGCAGGCCGGCTTTCATCGCCGCGACGGCCGCGGGGGCGTGCAAGTGCAGCGGCAAGGCGATGATGACGGCTTCGATTCCATCCTGCTTCGCCTGGGCGAGGAGGTCCTGGTACGCGCCGTAGACCTTAACATTCTCTCGGGCTTCCGTCTCACTGGTCCAGCCGTAGACGCTCATAAGGCCGGGGCGGGCCTTGTAGGCATCCGCACTGTAGTGGTCGCCGTTGAAAGCGCGCCAGACGTTGTACGGCCGGATGTCGGCGATCGACTTGACGGTGACGTATTTGGGGTTGATCGCGCCGAGCAGCACGCTTCCCTCGTCGCCAGTGCCGATGACGCCGACGCGGACCGGCTCGGAAACGGACTCGCCGTAGCCGAAGTACATCGGGCCGAGGCCTTTGCCGGGGGCGACGGCCGCTTGGTTGGCCTTCTTAAGGAAGTCGCGACGCGCCGGCTTGCTGCCGATGGCGGCGTTGAAGTTCTCGCGGCCGATGGCTCGTTGTTCGGGGCTGAGATACATGAGGGTGTATTCTCTATTCTTTCTGCAATCTTAGTTTGTCTCTATGGATGGCTTTCTGGCGGGAGCAACTCCCACCAGCAATCTCAGAGCCGGCATGCGGTTTTCGACCAGTTTGGTTGCCAGGATTGGACCGGCGGTGGCCAGGAGGAACGACAAGGGGCAGAGGACGTAGAAGCCGCTGAGCCCCAGGGTCAATGTAACGGCCACTTCCGCCGCGCGGTGGCCAAACCACGACAAAAGGTAGATCGAATACGAATACCCATCGATCGGTTCGAGGAATCGCCAATCTCGGCGAACATAAATTTGGACAAAGAAATACGCCATCAACATCCCGGTGATTCCGGCCAGCACCGTGACTTCTTTGGAAACCTGTCCCAAATGATAGTCGCCGCGTGATAATTGCGTGACGGCGAGCCAAATTGGAACGATGATGCCCAACATGAGAAGCGGGTTCAAGCGATCCACGCGGTCCTTGATCAGATAAAACACGCAGCCAGCCCAAAAATAGATCGCCAACCCAAACGCATTCTGGAGGTAAAACATCCGGCTGCCAATAGGAAAGTGTTTTAACAGCAGGCACGCTACCGTCCCCAAGACAATCAGGGGAATATTCTTGCGACGAACGATCTCGAACATCGGTTTCCCGAACAGTGCGAATATCCAAAACAGCGCCACGATGAACCAATAGAAGTTGAGCGGGCTGCAGTCTGGATCGACGTAGACTTTCAGCCAGCTCGACCAACTGAGGTCGTGATGTAAATGAACGACCTCCGGGTGCAGTTTAATCAGAATAAGTCGCAAGAAGTAGACCGCCGAGATGATCGTGAAGTACGGGATCAGCAGACGTCGCGATTTGGAAGTCACGAGACGACGCCAATTCAGGTGGCCCTTCGCCATGCTCCCGTGCATGAAGAGAACGCCGGACGCGGCGGCGAACAACGGCATGTGAAAGCTTGAGATGAACTCGCGGACAACGAGAAACCACGACGGGTCATTTTCAGGCGTGCCATATCGCGAGTGACCGAAGACCACAAGAAGGATCGCGAGACTCTGCAAGTGCTCGATGTCGGGAAGCCAGCGCTGTTTTTTCTGAGGCATCGCAGTGTCTCTGCCAATGGTCCCGTCTATGCCGGCTTCACGCCTTCTGGCGTTTCATCGCTCTCGATATCAAACCATTCCTTCTTAAATTCGATCCGGGCGCCCTGGCGGGCGGCCATGTTGGTCGTCAAGGCGATGACGGCATCACCAAGAGCGACCTTGGGGTTGCAGCGAGGCTGGTTGTGTGGGTCGGGATGGCGGATGCACCAGGCCCAGTGTTCGAGTTCCTCGGTGTAGCCGCGGCTGACCTTGGGGCCGCCGCCGGCGCTCTTGGCTGCGGCTGCCGGCGCGCCGCTGGCCTGGGTGTCCAGCGTGGGGCCGCCGTTGCCACTGCCGGAGACGCGAACGGAACTGGGCGAGGCCGGCCCTTGGATCACGGACAGTTCTTGCTCGCGTTCGAGGACGAGCGTGCCGCCGGTGCCATAGACGATCTCGCCGTAGCCGCCGAAGCCGTTGCCGTTGAGCGAGGTGTACTGAACGCCGATCTTTTTTTGGCGGGCCACCGGGTCCTTGGCGTCGAAGCCGGGCAAGGGAAACTCGATGACGCAATAAACATGGTCCTCGACGTCGCGGTCGGGCGGGAACAGCGGCCGATCGGCCGCGGCCGCAACGGAGAGCGGATGCGGTTTGTCGGCGGCGGCGTCGTACCTTTTGTGCATGGCATGGATGAAAATGCTTGCCGCGTCGAGTTGGTGGCTGCCCAACTCGGCCATCAGACCGGCGCCGGTTCGATCCCAGAGCCGCCAGCGGATCAGCTCCTCGATGGCCGGACCCTGGTAGATCAGTTTGCCGGTTGCGTCCTTGATTTGCGGGCGTTTGTAGCCGTACTCTTCGGCCTTGACGATCTTGTCGCTGATCTGGGCCTCGACCTGAGCGACTTTGGCTCGCAAAACGTCGATCATCGCGCCGCGGGCCCTGGACAGTTGGGCGCGATAGTCCTTGAGGTTTTTCGCCAGCGTCTTCGCTTGAGGATCGCCGGGTTTGACGGACGCGGGCATCGGTTGCTGCCAGCTATCCTTGCCTGGCAGATTGCTGCGATGCCATTGCGCGCGAATATAATGCAGATCGCCGAGCAGACCGCGCTGGATGGAATCAGCGGCATTGGCGTAGAGGACGTTGTAGTGTCGCTGGTGGCCGACGGCCAGGAGGCGGTTGGTGTGGGCGGCGACGCGAGCCATCGCTTTGCATTGGCCCACGCTATGGCCCATCAGCTTTTCCGTGATGACGTGCAGGCCGGCCTTCATGGCGGCGATAGCCACGTCGCAGTGCAAGTGCAGCGGCAGGGCGATGATAACGCCCTCGAGTCCGTCGGCCTTGGCGTTGGCGATCAGTTCCTGCCAGGGACCGTAGATTTTCAGATGCCGCCGGGCGACGTCCTCGGTCTTCCAGTCGTACTTGGCCATGAGGCCCGGCCGGGCGGACAGGGCCGTATCGCTGTAATGGTCGCCGTGGAGCGCACGCCAGACGTTGTAGGGGCGGATGTCGGCGATCGAGCAGACCTGGATGAACTCGGGGTTGATTGCGCCCAGCAGCACGCTTCCCTCGTCGCCCGTCCCGATCACGCCGACGCGGAGCGGCGAGCCGACCGCGCGATCGTAGCCGAAATAGAACGCGCCGAGTCCGCCGCCAAGGACGACGCCGGTGGCAACGGTTCCCTTGATGAAATCGCGGCGAGTGAAGTCGGCAGCAAGCCGGGAATCGGCGGCGGGAGTTTTCGGCGGCGGGTTCATGAGTGATTGGTGTTAGCCGTTATCGTTTAGCTTCCGCCGGTATGGCGGCTTGATTGATTGCTACGCCGCAGTGCCGGCAGCTGCTAAACGCTTTCGCCGATTGCGCAACGCGGCGATCCAGCGGCAGAAGAAGAAATCGAGGCCGGCCCAGCGGCCTGCGCCGGTTGCGGAAACGACCAGCAGGGCAAGCATTTCGACGAAGTCCTTGTTGACCAGCAGGGCGTGGCCGACGATTGGGCTGTCGGGCGGGTAAATGCCGGGGAAGCCGGGCTGCGTCATGACGACGAAGCACATGAATGCGGCGCCGCCGAGCGCGGCCAGCGGCGTGAAAAATCCGAGTACGAGGCAGAGGCCGATGGCCGTCAGGCCGAAGGTCACGGCGAAGTTGATTTGTTCCATCCGCTCCCAACGGAGAATGTTCCACGTGCCGGTCGGCTGGCCCTGTTTCTTCTGTTGTTCATCGAGGAGGTTCCAGAGCGAATTGACGTAGGCCTGTTCCTGGCCCTCGATGTCCTTGATCCACTTGTCAGCTTCGCGTCGGAGGTCCATCATGCGGTCCCACCGCCGCTGCTTTTGGAACGGGGCCTTTTGGTTCCACTCGGGATCGTTTTCGAAGCGGTCGAGCGAGTCGAAGTGGGCGGCGATGGCGTCTAGGTTGTCTTTCAGGTATTCATCGAGCTGCGCGCGGAACTCTTTGTAGGTCCGCTCTGCCGCCCGCTTCAGACGCTTATATGCCTCGGTGGCGTCGCCGTTCGACGGACTGGGCCGGTAATAGTCGACGAACTCACAACAGATGCGATCCCATCGGTCGGCGATGGGCTTGCCGTCTACCGCGGTCGGCTTGCCTTTTTGGTCCTTGATGACGCTGAGCCGCTCGCGGGCGTTGATGTCAGGGACCATCGCGTAAAAGAAGCCCGAGAGAGGTCCCTTGGCCTGGGTCAAAAACGGCTCGGCGGTGAACTCTTCGAGATGTTCGACGCTCCATCCCCCAGGCTCGCGGATGGCGGGACCACCCCAAGCCGAGAGCTGTTTGTGGTGCGTGATTTTCCACACGCCTTCGTACAGAAAATGGCAGCCGAGGCCAAGCCGCAGGGCGACGAGTGCGACCACTGCCAACGCTCCGATTTGGAATCGCTGCTTGTTCAGGGGAAAGCTCCTTAGAGGGTCGCCGGTAGTCTCCCGCCAGACCCGCATTATAAGTCGTTAAAAGGCGGGCAGCCAGGGTCCATGACTTGGGAGGGGTGAGCATCGTTGCCAGAGGATCGTGGCACCGACGCCGTTAATTCGCGTTCTCGTCGGCCTTCACCGCGCCGGCGTCTGCCTTGCCTTTGAACAGTTTCCGCTCGAGGTTCGCGTTGTAGGTGGTCCAGGGGCTGTCGACGTTGGGGTCTTCCTTCATCAACTGGCAAAAGGTGTTGATCTTGGCGTCGAGGTTGTCGAGGAAGGCCAGGGCGACGGCTTCGAGCGTCATCGGCAGCTTGGGACTACCGAAGGCGTATTCGCCATGATGGCTCAGGATCATGTGCTTGAGCCGCAAGGCCGTTTCGAGAGCGATCGGTTCACCGGCGAGTTTTTCGGCCTCGGCGATTTTGGCGTCGAGCATCTCGACGGCCATGACCAGGTGGCCGATCAGTTGTCCCTCGTCGGTATAGCTGACGCCGTGTTCGCAACAGAGCTCGCTGGTCTTGCCGAGGTCGTGGAGGAACGCGCCCATCAGCAGGAGGTCGCGGTTGATCTGCGGATAGCAGGGGCACACGCGGAGCACGACTTCCATGACGTTGACGATGTGCTCGAGCAGCCCGCCGTGATAGGCGTGATGATTCTTGGTGCCGGCCGGGGCCATGGCGAGTTTCGCCATGAACTGCTCGTCGATTAGAAAGCACTCGGCAAGGGTCTTTAGCTCGGGATCGTCGATCGAGCGGAGCATCTCGGTCATTCGCACGACGAGCTTGTCGACGGCGACAGCGGGGACGGGCGTGAAGTCGGCCTCGTCGACCTCTTCGGGATCGACGCGGTGCAGCTTCGTGGCGATGATCTGCATCGCGCCCTGGAAGAGTTGGGCGGTGCCCTCGACGCGGACGTATTCGCCGTTCTGGAACGACTTGTAGACCGTCTCGTTGGCGTTCCACAGCCGGGCGGCGATCCGGCCGGTGCGGTCGGAAAGTTCGAGCTGAAGGTAAAGGTTCCCGTTGCGATTGGGACGCAACTGCTTGTCACTGGCGACGAAAACCTGATTGATCGGCTCTTGATGACTTAACTGATTAACGTACCGGCGCGGCATGGAAGGGTTGGGCAGGAGGGGTGTCGTGGCGTGTTGGCAACCGTCGGGCGCGTGCGGCGACCGGCGGTTGCGGCGGTCACAAAGGGTGAATTGTACGCTTGCCAGAAGTGGTCCACAAGCGGCGTCCTTGGGCGGCTTCCCTCTTTGCGTTTGGTTAAAAGTTTCCTAAAATGGCAATCTTACGCAATGCAGACTCGCTGGCTGTCCTGTCGTTAGCGGCAGGCAGATGGGCCTGGCTTCCGGCCCGATTCGTTGTAGGCACGGGCGAGATGTCCGTGCTACGCACTATCCACTACCCACTATCCCCTTCGCGCCACCATGTACTGGACCCGCACACTGATTCCGACGATGAAAGAAACGCCCGAAGGGGCGGAAATTCCTAGCCACGTGCTCATGCTTCGCGCGGGGCTGGTGAATCAGGTGATGGCGGGGGCCTATACCTATTTGCCGCTCGGGTTCCGGGCCCTGCAGAAGGCCGAGCGGATCGTTCGCGACGAGATGGATGCCGCCGGGGCTGTTGAACTGGCCATGCCGGCCATTTCACCGCGGGGGCTATGGGAGCAGACCGGACGCGTCGCGGCGTTCGGCGACGTGCTCATCCAACTCACGCTCAATCGCCAGGGCCGCAAGGTCAACGTCGTACTCAATCCAACGCACGAAGAGATCATCACCGATCTGGTGCTGCGGCAA